>DASWRC010000096.1:0-6430 GCA_036403375.1 Pyrinomonadaceae bacterium | reverse complement strand
GGACAAATAGAATAATACGACACGTTTAACGGATAACTGACAACGAATAATTGCGGCTTTGCACAAAAACTCCGAAAGCGGTGCGGGTCTTTAAAGATGAGCCACGCGCTGACACGCGCTAACACGAATTTATTAAATTTTATTCGTGTCAGCGCGTGGCTAAAATTTTATTTTTTGTGCAAAGCCGATAATTGCTAGTTTACCCGTTATCAGTTATCCGTTGTTTATTATTCGCTTTCCTCGTCCTGCAGCGTTCCTTTCGTGTCGTCGCCGAAGTCGGGAATTTGATTGTAGCCGGCAAGGCGTACGGGTGGGTCTTCGACCGTTTCGAGCGGGTCATGGTCAACCAGTTCGCCGTCGGATAAATCCTGTTCGCTCAAATGTTCTTCTGTTTCGTTTGCCATAAATTCCTCCTTGATAATTTTTCTTTTGCGAGTTTTGCCTCTCAACTCAATATTACCAAAGAAAGCAGTTGACCGGTAATTCGGCTTTTGCGTTGTAAATTACCGCCGGGTTTGAGGGAACTATAAAAATTAAAGTTTTAAGGGAGAAAATTGTAAACGATTATCCCGGTCACCCTAATTGCCTTATCGCATAGTCTGGTCGGAGAGAATTTCGAGGATTTGGCGGCAAATTCGGCGGCGTTGTATAAAAGATTATTGCCGGAAACCGCTTTTGCCGATACGACTTTACCCGTTTCATCAATTTCTACTTGAACTTCGACCGTTCCTGAAGCGTTCCTTGAATATGGCGGCTTAACCAGATTAATCGCTCTGCCGTTGACAACGCCCGCTTCGACGCCTTCACTGTTGATAAGTCGTCCGGTTACTTCTTTGTTCGAGCCTTCGAGATATAAAGATTTAACCAGACTATTCCAAACCGAATTGCCGTAGCCGCTTTCCTTGTCGGCTCGCATATACACGAGAGTAATAAACCGGTTACCGAGCGCAAAGGGATAAATTTCGCCGGTGGTCGGCTCGTCTTTATAAAAACCGGAAAGTTTTGTACCGCCGATATTCCTGCCGTTTAAGTCGAGACAGAGCCACTCTTCCTTTGCCTTTTTATCAACCGCATTCAGTGTTTTGGCGATGCCTTTTGTATAACGCGCGTAAGAATCGCGTTGAAAATTTATGTATTGTTGAGAATCGGCGAGAAACTCGCGCGGCGAAGAAAGAATTATCAAAAGGGAAGTATTCGATTTTGATAGAAAAAGAGTTTGTAATTCCGGCGTGCTTTTGTCGGTAATTGTCCAATCCGCCGGATAATTAAACTTTAAGCCGCCGTTATCAAAGGTTTTTACCGCCAAAGGAGAATCTTGCGCAAATAAAACACCGGCGAAAAATAAACAAAGCAGAACCGACAGAAAAAGAGACTTCACAAAACACTCCACCGCATAAAATTTGCTTTATTTATATTCATTTTTATGCCTGAGCGCTAATTTCAAAAAGTTCTCAAACAAAATTCTTCCGTCGCGCGATTCAATCGGATGCTGCCAGCGCGTCGGGTTTTTCGACCAGTCTTCAAACGATTTTTCGAGATGAAATTGAACGGCGTAAATCATCTGACCTTCACTGCGTTTGACCATCATCTGGTTTTTGCAAAGATACGCGGTCGCGAGCAGCTTAAAGCCGCGGGGCACGCCTTCGACCTGCAGACCGTGATTTTGCCAGACGCGCAAAATATCGTCCTGCGTCGTGTACGCCTGCCAGATTCCGCTTTCGGTGTTGGCGATGCCTTCGAAAATCGGGTCATTCGGGTCGATGATTTTGATGAAACGATATTGATATTCGACGACGCGTTCAGCGCGCTTTTCCGACGGGTCGAGATTATCGAGCGTCGTTAATTTGTTGCCGAACGAAACGCCGACCAACTGGTGCGCGCCGCAGATGGCGAGAACCGGAATCTTCGTGGTTTTGATGAATTTTGCAAATTTTTCGAGATGTGCCGGATTATAATAATCGAAATCCGTCAAGGTTCCGCTCATCACAATCGCGTCGGGACGAAACTGTGCGGCGGCTTCGCCGACTTCTGATAAGTGGACGGTCATCACTTTCGGCTGTTTGACGAGCCGGATAACGTTTTTGGCGATGTTGTTGCACGCCATGCCCGAAATTTTGTTTTCAAAGCGCAGCCTGGTTTCAGTCGTGCCGTTCCATTCTTTGCGCGCCAAATCCGACAAATCGGATTCGTAGCGTAAAAGGTTGTTGACGATTAAAACTTTCGCGTAAGGAATCCGTTTTTCAATCGGTTCGTAATAACAGAAATCCTGTTTATTGTAAGGAAAGGGAAGCGTTCTCGCTTCTTCCGTTTCTTTCGTAATTGTTAATCCTGCGTCCAACATAACTTTTCTATTGAAGCAAAAAATTGCTCGCCTGTCTATTTCAACATTTCCGAAAAATGTAACCCAGACGGTTAAATAGGATGCTCTTTTTGCTTTCTGGTTTTGCCTTATTTGAATTTAAGTGTTCCGCTGTTTCGTCGATTGTTTGAATTCCGGCATTAACGAACCCGCGCCGATTTGTTCGACTTCCTGGCGGATTTCCTTGATTAAACCCGAACGCCGGCGACCTTTTGCCGAAGCCACTTTATCGCGCGTTAAATCTTCAAACAGCAAAACGGTTTTGTGCCACGAGATTTCAAGCTCGTCCGCGAGAGTCGAAATTTTTGTAATGTCGTAAGGAACGGCAACGTTTTCGCAGCCGATGCGCGCGAAAACCTGCAAATACCTGGCGGTTGATAAATCGGGACAGCTAAAGCGTTGATTCCCGATTTTCAGCTCGATGCCTAAAAGCGTGTGATGAATTTCGGCGCGATGCTCGGCGGGCGTGATATTCATGTGATAAGCACGCGTCCGCTGCGAACGAACGCGGTCGCGGTAAATCGCGGGAATCCATTCTTCACCTAATTTTTCACGAATCTCAGCCGCAATTTCCATACGTTCTATCTAACAGATTAACATATTCAAAAAATATCGAATACCGAGGCTTTTCCGCGCAAAACCGCCTTTTCAAAAATATATAAAAATTACGTTTTTGAATCGAAACTCTAAACTTTACACTTTGAACTCTGAACTGATATGCAAAAAACATTGCAAAAAAATGTATAGTTCAGAGTGTAAATCGCAGAATTTTCAATCGAAAAATTAAGTTGAAGCATCGAGTTTTTCCTGCTTCTTCATCTCGAAATAACAGAAAGAAAAAATTTCGTCCGGCTTAATCAGGAGAATGAAAAAGATTGGCGGTGAGATTGAAAAGCGGTTCGGCGTAGTCTTTGAAATATTGGCGGATTTCCTTTCGATTCCGGTTTTCAACGCGGCAACAAGTTTCATTATTTTATTTTTAACGCAAAGGCGCAAAAGTCGAGAAGCTTTGCGCCTTTGCGTTAAATTATTTCACCTGCGCCGCTTGAACCGGTGCGTTCGAGCGCGAGAATTTATCAATCACGCCGTCGCTGAAAATGCCGAAATAGAGCACGCCGAGGACAGTTATCAAAAGCACGGCGGAGAGCGCCGCCGGAATTTTCGGCGCGAGCCAGTCGGTCGTGCGTTCGCGGAAAAACATCACGACAATCAGCCGCAGATAGTAATAAGCCGAAATCGCCGAACCGATGACGGCGACGACGACAACCAGCGTCAAAAGCGGATTATTGGCTTCGAGCGCCGGGCGGAAAACCAGGATTTTGCCCATAAAACCGGCGGTCAGAGGCAAGCCGAAAAGCGAAAGCATAAAGAGCGAAAGCGTGAAGGCGAGCACCGGCGATTTAAATCCGATGCCGTTATAATCGTCGAATTCCGTGCGGCGGTCGTTTTTCTGACCGAGCAGCGTGACAATCGCGAACGCGCCCAGATTCGTCACCGCGTAGGTCAGCATATAAAACGCGACCGAAGCGATTGCCGCGTCGCGCGCTGCCGGCGTTTTCGCCACGCCCGCGCCTAAAAAACCGACCAGCGCGTATCCGGCGTGCGCGATTGACGAATAAGCGAGCATTCGCTTGACGTTGTTCTGCACGATTGCCGCCACATTGCCGACGACTATTGTCAGCATCGCCATCACCGACAGCGCCGAAATCCAGGATTCATGCAGATACTGGGAAGCCTGCGCGCCCGCGACGAGCGGAAAGCCGAGCACGAAAACGCGGACAAACGAAGCAAACGCCGCCGATTTCGAGCCGACCGCCATAAACGCCGTCACCGGCGTCGGCGCGCCTTCGTAAACGTCGGGCGTCCAGACGTGGAAAGGAACGGTCGCGACTTTGAAGCCGAAACCGATAACGAGCATCGCGCCGCCGATTAAAAGCAGCGCCGGAAAATGCGGTTTCGTGACCATTTCGGCGATTTGCGTAATGTTCGTCGCGCCGGTTGCGCCGTAAATCAAAGCCATTCCGTAAAGCAGAAAAGCGGACGCAAACGACCCCAAAATAAAATATTTCATCGACGATTCGTTAGACTTCAAATCCGATTTGCGCAAGCCCGCCATGACGTAGGTCGCAATCGAAAGCGTTTCAAGCCCGAGAAACATGATGACAAGGTCAGAGCCGGAAGCCATAAACATCATCCCGAACGTCGCAAACAGCAGCAGCGCGTGATATTCGCCTTCGGGAATGTTCTCGTTTTCAACCCAGACGGACGAAATCAAAATCGTCACGGCGGTCGTCAAAAGCGCAACAATCGAAAAGCTCATTCGCAGGCTGTCGTTCGTAATCATCCCGTTCCACGAAGTTTCGGGAGCGCCCGACCACATCGAAATCAGGACGCCGGCGGATGCCGCCAGACCGAGCAGGGAAATCGCGGTCGTCACATGGCGCTGGCGCGGAAAGAAACTATCGTAGAGCATCACGATAATGCCCGCGACTGCCACGATTGTTTCCGGCAAAATCGCCTGAATGTTGACGTTGGGTGGTGATAATGTCTGTAAAAGTAACGTGTTCATTTTGACTCAAAAAAGCCTATTGCTTTTTGGCGGTGTACGGGAAAATTTTCTCGCCCGCCTTTATCTCAATCTGTAAAAAATTTTCCTTTGGCGGAATCGCACAGGAAAAATCGTCGCGCCCGTAAGCGCACGCCGGATTGTACGCAAAATTAAAATCCAGCTCGACTGCTTCATCTCCGACCGGCGCCTTAATGTCCAAATATCTGCCCGCACCGTAGGTTTGGGTACCGTTCGTCCGGTCGCGGAACGGCACGAAAAGCAAGCCGTTTTTCTTCGCCGAAGATTCGGAGCGAAATACGGTCAAAGAATGTTTTTGACCGCCCAGTTCAAACGACAACACGCCGTATTTGAAATATTTGCGCGTCGTGCCGATTGATGTCGGCATCATAAAAATCTGCTCGTCCGACGTTTTTTCAAGCCGCGCTTTGACCGCAAACCCGGCGTCCCATCCAAAATACTCCAAGCCCTTGAACCTGGCGAAATCTTCTGCTTTCAAAGGCGTTTCGCTCGCGCTGCGAAACGATTTTTCGCGCGTTTCGCGGAATCTTTTAACGTCGTCGCCGACGTCCTCCTGCGCGCACGCGCCGACGGCAAACGCCGACAGCAGAAAAATTGTCAAAGCCGCGCGCTTCATTAATGCTCTGCGGGCGGCGTGGTTTCCACCTTTTCAATCGTGCCGCCGGCTTGTCCCATGACGCGTTCCTGAATCGCGACGACCGCGCCGCGCGAGCGGTTCAAAAACGGTTTCGGGAAAACGCCCATATAAACCATTAACACCAGCAGGGGCGCAATCAGCCCAAGCTCGCGCCAGCTTAAATCTGTGAGACGCTTGTTTTTCGGATTCGTCACCTTGCCGAAGAAAACGCGCTGCACCATCCAGAGCAGGTAAACGGCGGCGAAAATCACGCCCGTTCCGGCAAGCATCGTCGCGATGTAATTCCAGTTCGTGCCGCCGGTCGCCGGCAAAATAGTCGATTTCCACATCCCGAGCATAATCAGAAATTCGCCGACGAAGCCGTTCAGGAAAGGCAGACCGATTGACGACATCGTGGTTATGACAAAAATCGTCGCATAAACCGGCATGACGTTTGCCAAGCCGCCGAAATCGGTAATTTGTCGGGTGTGGCGGCGTTCATAAATAAACCCGACGAGCAGAAACAGCGCGCCGGTCGAAACGCCGTGACTGAGCATTTGATAAAGCGCGCCCTGCATTCCCTGTTCGGTGAACGAGAACATGCCGAGAATTACAAAGCCCATGTGCGCGACCGACGAATAGGCGACCAATCTTTTTATGTCGGGCTGAACCATCGCGACGAGTGCGCCGTAAATGATGCCGATAATCGCGAGGGTTATGAAAATCGGCGCAAAATCGCGCGAGGCGTCCGGAAAGAGCGCGAAGTTAAAACGCATCAAGCCGTAAGTTCCCATTTTCAGGAGAACCGCCGCGAGGATTACCGAACCGGCGGTCGGCGCGTCCGTATGCGCATCGGGCAGCCATGTGT
>DASWRC010000095.1:0-27069 GCA_036403375.1 Pyrinomonadaceae bacterium | reverse complement strand
GAGAGTTTGGAGTTAAATCAAATTCAACTCTCAACTCTCAACTCTCAACTTTTATTCAATCACCCGCAAAATAAAACATTTCAAATAATAAGTTTCGGGCATTCCCAAAAGAATCGGATGGTCAGCCGCCTGCATTCGTTTTTCAATCACATGAACGCGGCGTCGGGCGTCGCGCGCGGATTCTTCGAGCGTCTGCAGGAAAATGTCTTCCGAAAAGTGAAACGAGCACGAGCAGGTCACCAGAATCCCGCCTTTATTCAATAATTTCAGCGCGCGCAGATTGATTTCCTTATAACCGCGGACGGCGGATTTGAGCGCGGCGCGCGACTTGACGAACGCCGGCGGGTCGAGCACGATGGTGTCGAATCGTTCGCCGGCTTTTTCCATCTCGCGCAGCGCGTCGAAAACGTTCGCGGTTTGAAATTCGATGTTTTTTACGGCGTTTAATTCAGCATTTCGGCGAGCGAGATTTATCGCGTCTTCGGAAATGTCGATTGCCAAAACTTCATCGCAAACCTGCGCTAAATTTAACGCAAAGCCGCCGTTGAATGTGAAACAGTCGAGCGCTCGACCGAAAGCGTAGCGGCGAACGGCGAAATGATTTTCGCGCTGGTCGAGAAACGAGCCGGTTTTTTGACCTCCCAGCGGCGCGATGTAGAATTTTACGCCGTCCTGGTCGATGACGATTTCGTCCGGCGCGGCGCCGTATAAAACGCCCGCCTGAACCGGCAAATTTTCGCGCAGCCGCACTTTAACGTCGTTGCGCTCGATAATCGCGGCGGGCGCGAATTCATCGCGCAGGATTTCGACAAATGTATCCTTCAATTTTTCCGTGCCCTGCGTGAGCGTCTGAATGACGAAACAACGGTTATAATCGTCAACAATCAGTGACGGAATCAAATCGCCTTCGGAGTAAATTAAACGCTGCGCGTTTGATTTCTGAGAGTTTTGCCCGCCTGCCGACGTCGGCTGGATTGACCTTTGCCGCGCGGCGTCGAGGATTTTTTTGCGCCAGAATTCTTTATCGACCGGTTCATCTTTGGTCGTGAAAATCCGTAAGGTTATTTCCGACGAATCGCTGTAGAATGCCTTGCCGACAAAGTTTTTGGCTTCGTCGTAAACCGAGACGACTTCGCCGCCCGCCGCCTCGACTTTTTGAACGTCGCTTTTGTAAATCCAGAGATGACCGTTGCGGACGCGCCGCGCGCCTTTTTTTGTAACAAATGCTTTCATAAAAATTCACCGCAGCGACACGAGAGACACGGAGTTTTATTAAATTTTCTCGGTGTCTCTCGTGTCTCTGCGGTAGTACTTAGATTATCCCAATAGAAAATATTTGGCTAATCCGCACAATCCGCCCGCGATGACGACCCATAAAACGTCAACCTTCAAAAAATAAAGCGCGGCGAAGGCGAGAACAGCTAAAAAGAGCGCGAAATAATTTGTTTGCAGATTCGGAAAAACAACCGCCGCGCCGAACATCAGTGCGAGATTCAAAATGACGCCGACGACCGAAGCCGTGACGCCCGAAAGCGCGGACGTTAATTTTCGATTATGGCGCAGGCGCTCGATATAGGGCGCGCCCATGAAGATGAAAAAGAACGACGGCAGAAATGTGACATAAGTCGCTAAAACGGCGCACAGCGCGGCGAAAAGAGTTTGATTAAATGCTCCGGCGTTGTTCCAGCCGGTCATAAATCCGATAAACTGCAAAACCATAATCAGCGGTCCCGGCGTCGTTTCCGCCAGCGCCAGACCGTCAACCGCCTGCGCTGCCGTAATCCAGCCCGCCGCCACGACCGCTTGATTGACATACGCGAGCACCGCATACGCGCCGCCGAACGTGACGAATGCGGCTTGCGTAAAAAAAAGATAAGTTTTCGACGCTATATGGTCGAAGCCGAAAAACAACCCGACGATGAGAAAGGGAACGAGCCACAAAATAGAGAACGCGAGTATGATTTTTAGTAAATGGTTTTTGGTCTTTGGTTTTTGGTCTCCGGTGGTTGTTTCTCCCGGTTCCGAATTTTTGTTTCGCAACAAAAATATACCCAACACTGCCGCGCTGGCGACAATCAGCGGAAACGGCACATGGAAAAAATAGATGGCGATAAAAGCCAGCGCCGCAATCACGACGTGCCGGTAGGTTTTGAAAGCCTTTTTCGCGATTTTGAGAACGGCTTCGACGACGATGGCGACGACGACCGCTTTGAATCCGTCCAAAACCGCCGACACCTGCGGCACGTTTCCGTAAGCGGCGTAAATGTAGGAAAGCGCGAGCAGAAAAAAAATCGACGGGATGACGAAAAACGCGCCTGCCGCGATGCCGCCCTTGATGCCGTGCATTCGCCAGCCGATATAGGTGGCGAGCTGCTGTGCTTCGGGTCCGGGCAAAAGCATACAAAAATTCAGGGCGTGAAGAAAATCGTCCTGCTCAATCCACTGCCGGTTTTCGACCAGCTCCTTCTGCATAATGGCGATTTGTCCCGCCGGACCGCCGAAAGAAATAAAGCCGAGTTTGAGCCAGAAACGAAAAGCTTCGCGGAATGAGATATTTTCCTTCATCTTTTTGATAATAGTATGAAAAATGACATCGGTTATATGAAAACTCAGATTATAATATTTATTTGTTATGCGGCTTAACTTTTGCCCGACAATTTTAGAAATTTTCCGTCGTCTATTGTAGAATACAGTTTTTGCTTTGGATTTATGTATAAACAAATCGGAATCTTAACAGGCGGCGGCGATGCACCGGGACTAAACGCCGTAATCAGGGCGGTTGTCAAAACGGCGGTCGGCGAATTCGGGATGAAATGCATCGGAATCGAAGATAGTTTTGACGGTATTTTAGGCGAAACTCATACGGTCAAACTCAATCGCAAGGCAGTCAGCGGAATTCTGCCGCGCGGCGGAACTATTCTCGGGACACGAAATCGCGGAAGCTTCTGCAAAATCATCGACGGTAAAGTTTTTTTTCCCGAAATGCCGATTGAAGAAGCCCTTGCAAATCTCGAAAAACTCGAAATCGAAGCGATGATTGTCATCGGCGGCGAAGGGACTCTGGCAATCGCCGACCAGTTTCGTAAAAAAGGATTTCCCGTTATCGGCGTGCCGAAAACGATTGACAACGACCTTTCGGCGACCGAATTAACGTTCGGATTTATGACGGCGATCGACATTGCGACCGAAGCGCTCGACCGTCTGCACACAACGGCTGCGTCGCACGACCGCGTAATGATTCTCGAAGTAATGGGCAGAAACACGGGCTGGATTGCGCTTCATTCGGGACTCGCGGGAAGCGCGGACGTGATTTTGATTCCCGAAATTCCGTTTTCCATGCAATCGATGCTCGACAAAATCCGCCAACGCGAAAAACAGGGCTCGCGCTTTACGAATATCGTCGTTGCCGAAGGCGCGGTCGAGGTCGGCACGCAGGCGATTTATATGGATAAAGAAGCGCTTCGTTTAGGCGGCGTCGGCAGTCACTTACGCCGTCGAATCGAAGCTGAAACCGGTAAGGAAGCGCGCTGTGTCGTTCTCGGGCACCTTCAGCGCGGCGGCTCGCCCAATGCTTTCGACCGGATGCTCGGAACGAACTTCGGCGCGTGTGCCGTGCGCGCTCTCGCCAACGGGCAAACCGGAAAAATGGTCGCGCTGCGCGCCGGAGAAGTCATCACCGTGCCGCTGGCGGACGCGATTGCCAATATCAAAACCGTGTCGGTTGACGGTCAAATGGTCAGAACCGCGCGCGACATCGGCATCTCGTTTGCCGCACCCAACGAATCGAAACTTTAGAATAGTGGTCAGTGGTCGGTCGTCAGTAGTCGGATTTTTCTGATTTTACTGACCACTGACCACCGACCACTGACCACTAAATATTATGGAAGAAGTTAAGAAAAAATTACAGGCAGAACTCGACGCCCTTGAAGAAGAACTACACTTTAAATTGCCGAAGGAAATTCAAAAGGCGCGCGAATTCGGCGACCTGCGGGAAAACGCCGAATATAAAGCGGCAATGGAGCGCCAGTCAATCGTGCAGGCGCGCATCGCGCAGATTCGCCAGCGGTTGAGCGAAGTGCAGTCGATTGACCTGTCGAAAATCCCGACCGATAGCGTCGCTTACGGCTCGCGCGTCGTGCTTTACGATTTGGACACCGAAGAAAAAGTTACCTACCGGCTCGTCACGAGCGAGGAAAGCGACCCGGAAAACGGTTTAATTTCCACGGTTTCGCCCATCGGTCAAGCCTTGATGGGCAAACAAGAGGGCGACGAAATAAAGGTCAAAACCCCGAAAGGATTTCGCAATTTCGAGATTTACAGATTAAAGACAATTCACGAGAAGCAAGACTGAGTTGACGGGAAGCTGCGGTTATCTGCCAAACAGGTGTGGATTTAGGTGTGAATTGATAGTTTCCTGTTATTTGTATTTTGTAAATACTTGATAACAAAGAAATAACCCGTCAGTGGTAGAGCACTCGCCTCACACGCGATAGAGCAGAAGTTCAAATCTTGTAGTCGGCACTCTGATTTCTGAGTGCGAATCCCAGCCTCCCGCCAAACAATGATTAAAGCAATTAGGATTGATTTTGTTTCGTCAGGAATCAAACTTAAGTATTCCTCAACCATTATAAATTATGTTAAACTTTGTAAAACAGTAAATCGGTAAGGAGGCTTTCTTATGTCAAAGGTTGTGATGATTGTTGAAGATTACACCGACGCCCGGTTAATGATGAAGTTTGTCATTCAATGGTACGGATATGCCGTTATCGAAGCGGCTGACGGTTATGAAGCAATTGAAAAAAATGCACAGTATCATCCGGAGTTGATATTAATGGACCTGGCTTTACCATTGATGGATGGTGCCGCCACCGCCAAAATCATCCGGGAAACGGAAGGCTTCGATAAGGTTTCGATTATCGCGGTCACCGCCTACGGAAATACTTCGTTTGAAAAAATGATTGAAGCCGGGTTTGACGACGTTTTTATCAAACCGGTTATTTTTGAAGACCTTGAACCGGTTTTGCACCGGTATCTGGATTAATCCCATGTGCGAAGGTCTGGAGGGCAAAGAAAGATTATTATAATTATAGCTTTGTGTCAAAACCCACTTTTGAGACGAAGTTTTGAGAGAGGGTAAAGCAGTCTTGAGACAATCAAGAAATGGTCGCGCTTTGACTGTGGGCTTTACGCTGTTTTGGTAAATGTCCTGTTAGGATGATTTATCCAACGATTATTCATCGGCAACGGCTAGCAATGGGTAAAGAAAAAAGACCGTGATTTTCGACGGTCAGAAGAAAAACTCTTTGCAGAATCCTTGAAGCTGGAAATTCGAGCGCACATTTTCAAGCAAACAAATTTAGGGACTCGGCTGCTGTGAACGTGCGCCCGAATCGAACGAGTAAAAAGAAACACTTAAATAAACCGGACAAATATTTGCTCGGTTTATTATTTTTAGAGAAAGTTCCGGATTATTACTGCCCCCAGTTCTCTCTTACGCGCAGCGCGTCGCCGTCCACATTACACTCAACCCGACATCTTTGACCGAAAAAACCTTTTTTATATAGTTTTGAATCGCCGGGCTTGTTCTGGCGAATAATCTCGATAGTTTTTTCGTTGTCGATTTCCTGAGACCACATCGAATATGTGTTTAACGGCGGGAATATTTCTTGCCCGTCATACTTGATTACTAAAATTTCAAACGATTTATTTTCTATTCCGAGAATGATTTTAGGCATATTAGTTATGGAAAATCCAAAAATAAGGTAAATCGCCCACATCATAACACAGGGCGCGAGGCGTGGGAAGATATTTTTAGTCAATAAAAAAGGACTCTCTTTCAAGAATCCTTTGATGTTTAGAGAAATTAACGGGTGAAAGATTGTCGATAAAACTAATCTTCCGATGATGACGGCAAATCTTTATCATCAACTATCTTTCCTTTTAACTCCGGCTTGGCTTCGTAAAATTCTTCAATTGATTCATATTGAACGGTCGATTCTTCATCGGTCGAACCGTCGTGTTCGGTAAATACGGTATTGTATTCCGTATCGCCGTCAAATTTTACATCGTGTTTTGTAATCATATTTCAACTCCTATTTTATAAATTAATGAATCGCCCACATCATAGCACAGGACGCGAGGCGTGGGAAGATGTTTAAAATAAAAAGATCGGAAGCGGTTTGCCGGTCTTTTTATTTCGTTAAACAATTTCCTTGCACAATCATTCTTTTAATGTTAATTTTCCTGTGAATAAAGTTCGTATAAATTGTAACTTGTCGGCTTTCTTTTTTAAGTGTTTCAGGAAATCGAAATACTGGGAGGATGACAATGACGAACGGGTGGACAAAAGAAGATCAAGCATTATATGAAGCAAGAAAAAGCAACACCATTGCAATAATTGCAGTATTTGTTGGAATAATTGCAGTATTTGTTGGAATAATTGGTATTTTCATAGCCTTGTTTTCCCCAGAAATTCGCACAGCCTTAGGGCGTGAAATGCAACCGTCTGTCGTCGAGGTAAAATGTGCCAGCAGCCCCTCAACTTGTGAAGAAGTTAAACCTTCCCCAACTAAGAAAACCGAACCTACTCCGGATATTGAATTAGAGCCAACGCCGAGTAAATCCGTATCTCCTACAGATAAAATCGCCCATTACTCTTCTGTTGATACAAGAAATGACAGCGGACTCGACGTGCGGGAAAAGAAAGATATTTTAAGTAATTCAGTTACTTACGCTTCAGAAGGTTCTCAGGTCAATGTGCTTTATTGTGAAGACGAAAATGTAGTTATAGATTCAAGATTAGGCAATTGGTGTCGTATTATTTACGAAGATAAAGAAGGTTGGGCGTTCGGAGCTTATTTAGGGATTCAACCCAACACAGCTAAACGGATTACTTCTAATGACTCCAATCAAAGATATAGCTACATAGTTGATACCCGCGATGATAGCGGGCTTAATCTAAGATCAAGCAGAGATTTAGATAGTGATTCGCTCGCATTTGCACCGGAAAATAGAGAAGTCAAAATGATTTACTGTGATGAGGAAACGAGTATTGTTGAAGAACGCGAGGGTCGTTGGTGTAAAGTTGAATATGATAATATTCAAGGCTGGGCTTGGGGCTGGTATCTTGACAAACAGCCCAGATAATTTGGTTTTGCGGTGAATCTTTATTTTGTCCGAATGCCAAACGTCGAGGCAAGAAATACATTCAAAAATTTACATTGGAAGAAATCGCCCAAATAACAGCATAGGTCGGGGATTTGGGGAAGATGTTTTCTGAGTTAATAAAATAAGCAGGTTTAGAGAAAATGTTTTTTACAAGTTCAGGTTTTTCTGGTTTTTCCGGTCTGGTAGAGTTTGCGCGGGAAATCTTAAAAACTTACGGTGATTTATTTCCTGAACAAGTCACCTCCAAAAAAGAAAGTTTATATACGATTAACTAAAGGTATCATTCGCTTTATACAAATACGATACCGCGCTGCCGGGGGCTGAAAGCTCAGCCTCCATTAATGCCACTTTATTTTGACGGACTTTGAAAATCGAATTCGCCACTTTACCCTATTTAAATTTCACGAGATCTTCAGCGACGGTGTTTAACTTCCCCACTTGCCGATTATCAAACCGATAACGACGCCGCCGATTGCGCCGCTGATTAAAATCGGCAAATACGCTTTCGTAATTATTGCGTCGGGCAGACTAATCAGCAATCCGATTATCAAACCGCTCGCCCAATTCGGTAAGGGCAGATTGCTCACGCCGACAAAGAAACCGATAGCGAAACGGCTGATAAAAGCGGCTGACATCGCCGCCGTTCTGTCTTCAAACTTCAAAGGAATCATCAGCAAAACATCAACAATTCCGAAAATAATCCCGCAAATAAGACCTAACGTTATTCTCGTCATTCGGGTAAAATAACAGAGATTGGTGATAAAATAAACTGCGTGAGACTTTGTAGGCAAAAGGCTTTTGAGACAAAAGGGACTTTAGACACAAAGCCGATACTTTTTATTTGAGTGAATACAAATTAATGGGGTTATGAGCTTTTGAAATAAAATACTTACCTTAGATATTTGTGAACCGTTTCAGTAAATCTTTCTAAATCATTCGGCTTAATAAGGTATTCATTCGCTCCTGCCGCTTTGGCGTTTTTGATGTAATTACTATCTAACATTCCCGAATAAAACAAAATCGGCGTCTGCTCGTCACCCCGGCGAACCTCGGCGCATAATTCAACTCCCGACATATCAGGAAGCAGAGAATCAAGAATGTAAATATCGAAAGGTTTTATTTCCATCAAAGCCAATGCTTCATCGGCGCTATTAGCTGAAATCACTTCATAGTTAGTGTTTGCCAGCGTGAGCATTACGCTCATCATTTCACAGGAATCTTTGTCGTCATCAACAAGCAAAATCCGGAAAGGTTCGGACATAGTTTTACCTCGCAAATAGAGTTTAGATGTAAACAGACAACAAACTGCTGTTTATTAAAATATATATTTAATGTTATCGGATTAAGGGTACAGTTGTTTTATTACAAGGATTTGCTTTTTGTCTGTATGATGGATTACATAACAAAAATTTCCTTGTTCAATTTTGGAAATTAAGGTTTGTCTCCTGTATCAGAGCACCAGCCGAATTCCGGCAACGACATTCTTATACAACAAAAGCGGACTCTTTTTCAAGACTCCCCGGCAGTTTTAATTGAAATTTATTATGGGTCGAAACCGGACATCAAACGAGCGTTCCTGTTTTCCAATCGTGAGTAACTTTATATTAAAACTAAACTATGAAAGTTTGATTAATTCCAGAAAAGACTTTGTTTTTAAGGCTAAGAAGATAATGGACTGTTTCAGTGCAGGTATCGATTGAGAAGCGGCTCAAGCGTGTCGAAATCGAGGGGCTTGCTAATTACTTCATTCATTCCTGCCCGCATTGCTTCGTTCCGCCAGCCGTCGCCGTAAGCAGATATGGCAACAATCGGGATGTCGGAACACTCTTTTAATCCTCTGATATGTTTGGTCGCCATCACGCCGTCCATTACCGGCATTGCCAAATCCATCAAAATCAGGTCGGGATGGCATTCTTTGGTTTGTTCTATTGCCTCGTAACCGTCCTGCGCTTCGATGACTTCATAGCCGTATCGATGCACCAAAATCTTCATAATGGCGCGAATGTCCGCGTAGTCCTCAACTATTAAAACCAGTTTCGGCATAAATTAATATTGGGCGGCAAAGAACCAGCTACCGAATCGCGACCTAACCCCCGTTTCGGTCGGCGGTTTCGGCAAACCGCTGGTTCAATGCCGGAAAAAACCATCGAGAGTGTCGTTTTTCAATGGCTTTCTCCTTTCGTCCAAACTTAAGAATCGAATCCGAACCGCAACTGTATTTAATAAATACAATAAATCGTTCCGGCACGAATTGCCGGCAATAACTGTGACCTTTAATTAATAAGAGTTTAATGGATTAGCCGAAAAGCCAGTTTTCGGCGTGCTTTGAAGTATTACCGTTAGGCGAGAAGCTGAGAAAGGTTCATTAAAACAATCTGGTTTTTCGCTGCTGAGTCCTTTGCCAATGTTTCCAGCGCCAGCCGATTCTTAATGAATGTTCCGTTATATGTCCGCCGAGCAAATGGTCGTATCAGAGAAATACAATCCTGCCGCTTCACTTCAATGCAAAGCAAATAATGTTCCCGGAGTTAAGTTTTAGCCATAAAAAGAGCCGCTTCTGCAAAAAAATAATTCTTATGTAATCCAGCTTACAAAGCCTATTTCAGATTTAAGTTAAAATTGCGCATCCTTAATTATTTGTTTCGAGTATCAAGCGGGGTGGAATTGTGGATATTTTAACTCAGTTGGGCATCTTGTTCGCGATGTTTCTGTTATTAGCCGCGATGTCTGTTATCAAAGACAAATGGTCGCATTGATTTTCTCTTTAAGAGAAATGTAAAGGGCAGCGGCTGAAAACACTGCCCTTTTTTTAGCGATTCAAACATTCCCGTTTCCGCGTATCGACAAAAAACGGAACATTCTTTCCCTTTTCGGCGCACGTTGTAAAAGTCCCGGTGCCAACAGCCTCAAACTGGATTATTGCTCCAATTAACAGTTTTACTTTGTCAACGGAATCCAATTTTGGATTTCAGAGTTATTTTTATGACTTATTATGTGAACTTCATCGACGCGAAGAACAAGCCGGGCACAATCGAGCTTGAATTGGATTTCCGCATCGATTGCTCGGAAAATTTGATTAAATGCGCCGAAGCAATCGAAGCCAAAACCGGAATTAAACGAGTTGTGATAGTTTCGGCAACGCCGGATTTAGGAATCAAGGAATGAAAAAGTCCGAAACTAATTGTCTCGAAAAGGGTCGTTTTTGAGACAGTAAATAACCAGCTAAATTACCGCATCATATCACAGGACAAAAATTGAGAGTAAACGTTTTTTCGCAAGCACATTTATATACTTAGCGTTTCGGCAGGAATGCTAAACACGCATTTTAGACAACTAACCGGCGCAAATGATAGCGCGATATGAAAAAGCCGACAAAGTCGAACGAGCGGCGATTATTCGGCATATAGATTCATTCTTGCCTGTAATCAAAGATGATGAAAAATCATTCTGGCTAAAGTTTCGGGAAGGCTCGAATAATTGAATGTGAATTAATTTGGTATGAAAAGCCTTTCAATTCTGATAGTTTTGGAAGGCTTTTAATTTGATTCTATTCTTAAAACTTCTTTTTCAAAATTTTGTTCTGTGCTATGATTCGGCAAATACAATTTTTAGAAAAACAAATATGGCTCTCAACACCGTTGATACTGAACAACCTGAATTCGCTTCCGTTACCGAAGAAGGTTTTGACGATGATTATGTAGATTTAAATAAGCAGTTAGATATAATCAAAGAAATTTCCCCAGTTAGAATCGGGGTTGTTTTTGGCGATTTAGGTGGGTTGAATGTTAATTCTTTAAAATATTTAATAACCCACCTTAATACTCTTCAAAAAATCTTTGAATACGAACTGCTGGAAATTGAAAATGATTACATAAAAAACTTGAAACCTGAAGCTACGGTTGACAGGAAAAAGCTTAGGTCTAAGATAGATCAATTATTTAGTAGTTTTCACAAATATATTGATGACCAACAGAAATTTTATAATTTAGAGGATGTAACCAAACCAGATAAATTTATCATAATTACTTTAGCTTGTTTTGCGGATGGTCATTATGGGTTGTGTGAAGGAGACATTCAAGTTATGGCACTAGGAGATTGGAATAAGTATATGTCTCCTCCTACAGTCTTTGAGTTTATTTTAACCCTTTTGTTGCGCCAATCTGTTGGGCTTATCTCTCCATCCTTTAGTAAATCAAAACACTTTGGAACAAAAGGTTGTTTATTTGATTTTACTCCTAATATATCTGATGCACGATTTAAAGCGTTACAGGGATTTATATGCAGTAATTGCAGAAAAGAATTAAAAGAAGACGGATACCTGGATTGGGCAGATGTAATAACAGATGTATTGAAAATGACGTGGATTGGGGATACTAAAGACGTTTATAGTCCAGCAGGCATTGTAAAAAAACTTGGCTATGAACTTTTTCTAACGCAAGGCATAAAACCAACACTCTGGGAAGCTTTAAAGAATTCCTTGAGAGATGAAGGAACTAAGGAATTTATTAAATTAGTATTTGCAGTAGTTTTAGCAGTTTTATTTATTTGGTTGGGCTTAAAGAAGTGAAATAATTATATAAGCCATCTAATTAAGAACATAGGTTAAGATTTTTATCAAATGAAGTTTTTGGCAACTCGAAAGATTGAATGATCGACCGAATACGAAGTTTATTCCGTTAGTTGAATTAAGAATAGATAGTTTATACAATTCAAACTGAAAAAAGCCTTTAGTAAATTAGACTAAAGGCTTTTGTTTAGGAATAAAGTTTTGAGTTGATTTACAAGGTAAAAGAATCCAAAAGCTATCTTTAACGATGTATCTAAAAATGTATCTGTTATACAGATATTTGGAGTTTTACCGAGTGAATAAAATTTAATATTTCTACTCAGTAACACTGTATTTAAGTCTGTAAGTGTAGGTAAGTAAAACCTTAATGTTTGGAGCAAGTATCGGACGCGGCGCGATGCGTATCATCAATGCGATGGTGCGGGGATTGGCGTCTGCCGGCGTGCATCCGAACATTTTAACGACAATCGGCGTCTTGATAAATGTCGGCTGCGGCATTCTGTTCGGGATGGGGGAATTTTTCTGGGCGGGAATCGTTTTAATTGTCGCCAACCTCTTTGATATGCTCGACGGCAACGTTGCGCGGCTGACGGGAAACGTGACCCGGTTCGGCGGTTTCCTGGACTCGTCGCTCGACCGCGTATCGGACATGGTTTGTTTCCTCGGGATAATGATGTTTTACGCGTCGAACACGCCGCAGCATTCGATTTTGAACGTTTTTCTCGCCGGCGCGGGGATGATTGGCTCGGTGATGGTCAGCTACACGGCGGCGCGCTCCGAAGCCTTGGGCGTCAAATCGAACGTCGGGTTCCTGCAGCGCCCCGAAAGAATCGTTTTATTCATCATCGGCGCGCTTTCGACGTGGGATTGGAACTCGAATTTCTTTTTATTTAACCGGATGCCGCAGGTTTTATGGGTTTTGGCGGTGGGGTCGATTTGGACGTTCGTCCAGCGTATGATTTTTATTTGGCGGGAATTTAGAAAACTGGAATCTGAAAAGTAATTTATGCATTGGTTGTCGGAATTCTGGGCATCTTTAACGTGGACTCAAATCCTGCTCGGCGTCGGGCTTTTTTTAGGGTCGCTCACGTTTAGCTTTCTTTCAATCGGCATCGTTATGGTCAAAATCCCCGAAAATTATTTCAGCTCGCATTACCAGCAGGATTTTATGCCCGGAAGCCCGTGGATTGTCCGCTGGGGCGCGGTGATTGCAAAGAATATCTTCGGGTTTTTTCTCGTCATTCTCGGAATCATTCTGTCGCTGCCCGGCGTTCCGGGGCAGGGGATTTTAACGATTCTGCTGGGTTTGATAATGCTCGATATTCCGGGCAAACGACCGCTCGAAGCGCGCATTATACGGCGTCCGACTATTCTGTCGGCAGTCAACGACCTGCGCGCGCGCTACAATAAACCTCCGCTCGTGATGGATTAAATAAAATGAGACTTTTCGATATTTTCAAACGCAAAAAACGGGGTATTTCGGAAAACGGTCGCCGCGAATTTCTCCTGAAACACGGTCGCATCACCGAAGGCAGGATTCTGGATGCGGAAACCGCTCCGAACGGCGACGAAATAGCGTATTATTTTTACACGATTAACGGCGTCGATTTCGAGTCGTCCGATGTTTTAAGCGAGAAGCAGCGGCAAAATCCGGTAAAATACGCGCCCGGTGCAAAGGTTAGTATTCGCTTCGACCCGAAAAATCACGGGAATTCGGTGCTGGATTAGATATGTTCAAAAAAATCTTAATCGCCAATCGCGGCGAGATTGCATGCCGCGTGATTCGCGCCTGCCGCGAGATGAAAATCGGGACGGTCGCGGTTTACTCCGAAGCCGACCGCGATGCGCTGCACGTCCGAATGGCTGACGAAGCTTATTTTATCGGCGCGCCGCCTTCGTCGGAAAGCTATCTGCGCCTGGACAAAATCATCGAGGTCGCAAAAGAATCGGGCGCGGAGGCGATTCATCCGGGCTACGGGTTTTTATCGGAAAACGCCGAATTCGTGCGCCGCGTTTCGGAAACCGGAATCACGTTTATCGGACCTTCGCCGGAAGCGATGCAAGCGATGGGCGGAAAAATTTCGGCGCGAATTATCGCCATCGAAGCCGGCGTGCCGGTTGTTCCGGGCACGACCGAACCGTTAAAATCTTTCGAGGAAGCACGTGAAATCTCCGGTAAAATGGGGTATCCCGTGATGCTGAAAGCCTCGGCTGGCGGCGGCGGCAAAGGAATGCGGCTCGTCGAAAAGCCGGAAGATTTGAAAAATGCGCTCGAAGCAGTGCAGTCCGAGGCGATGGCGAGCTTCGGCGATGATGCGGTTTACGTCGAAAAAGCCGTCGTGCGTCCGCGACATATCGAAATTCAGATTTTCTCGGACAAGCACGGCAATCACGTCCATCTCGGCGAGCGCGAATGCTCGATTCAGCGGCGGCATCAAAAAGTCATCGAAGAATGCCCGTCGCCGATTAACGACGCCGAATTGCGCCGCGCGATGGGCGAAGCGGCGGTGAAAGTCGCGCGCGCGGTCGATTACGTCGGCGCGGGAACGGTCGAATTTCTGGTTTCGGATTTGGATAAATCGTTTTATTATCTTGAGATGAACACGCGGCTTCAGGTCGAGCATCCGGTGACCGAACTCGTGACCGGAATCGATTTGGTGCGTGAACAAATCCGCGTCGCGCGGGGCGAAAGGCTTTCCTTTACGCAGGACGACATAAAAATGAACGGGCACGCGATTGAATGCCGCGTTTATGCCGAAGACCCGGAAAATAATTTTCTGCCGTCGCCCGGGCGCATTACGCGTCTCAAACTGCCGCAGGGAAGCGGCGTGCGCGACGACGGCGGGATTTACGAAGGCTCGGAAATTTCGATTTACTACGACCCGATGATTTCGAAATTCGCGGTTTACGGGCGCGACCGTGCCGAAGCCATCGACCGGATGCGCCGCGCTTTGCAGGAATACGAAGTGGGCGGCATCAAGACGACGCTGCCGTTTTTCCGCGAGGTCGTCGAAGACGTTGAATTTATCGAAGGCAAACTCGATACGGGCTTCATTCAGAGATTTAACGAGCGAAAAAAGCGGCGGGAAATTTCCGAAACCGAGCGCGACATGGCTTTAATCGCGGCGGCGCTCGGCTTTTCGCAAAAATCGACGACGATTCCGAGCGAGGGTCAAACAAACGACCAAAAACCGTCGCGCTGGGCAATGACGGGCAGAACGGCGGCGTTTTTAAATCGAATTTAAAAAGTTTTGAGTACCGGCTTGAGCCGGCTTGTGCTCGCAAAGAAAGCCGTTTAAAGTCGGTACTCAAAACGCTTAATTTATAAATTGGGGAGGATTTATTTTAATGGAAGAATTTTTGAGAACTTTAATGGGTAAAAAAATTGACGTTTCGTGCGGCGGAAATGCCACTTTTCGCGGCGATGTGATTGATGTGAAAGGGGGCGTCCTGTTTCTGCGCGACGATGACGAAAACGTCGCGTACGTGGCGGTTGATAAAATCGCGGTGATTTGCGAGGTCAAAGAAAATTTGTCGCGTCCCGGATTTGTCGGTTGATTGAAATTCCGGGTCGGTTTCGCGCGCGGCGGCAGGCGATACCACAAAACAAAGGCAGTGAAAACAAAAAGCCCGAAGCTTTTCCGACTTCGGGCTTTTTCTATTGTTATGAAAAGATTTTTTACTGACCGACGTAATCGTTGGGAATACGGCGATAGCCGACGATGCGTTTTTCCCAGTAGCCTTTGAACGGCGAATATGTAATGCCTTTGCTCGACGACGCCTGATAGAATCCGTTTTCGTCAGCGACGATGCCGACGTGACCTAATTTATTAAAGAAAACGAGCGTTCCGAATTTGAAGCGGTCGTCGCCGTAGACGGGTTCGAATTCATTCCAAAAGTTACGCGCGCTGGTGCGTGTGAATGTGATTCCGGCTTCCTGAAAAACTTTCCAGACAAACCCCGAACAATCGTAGCGGTTCGGACCGATGCTTCCTAAAAGGTACGGAACTCCGATTTTGGTTTGAATCGAGCTTATTAATCTCTGGTTTAAGGTCGGCGCGTAAATCAGACGGCTGTTAGCGGTGTTGAGAATCGAATTAGTCGGCTTAACGTCGGCAGTGTTTTTGACGAGCGGCTGAGAGAGTTTATTCGGGGCGACGGTGATTTGATTTGTTAAAATCGGGCGCTGGGTCGTCGGCGAAGAGAGAATCGTTCGCTTGACAGTCGGCGTCGGCGCTTGCGTATTTACTGGACGGCTTTCCGGGTTGGTGACGATTCTGGCGCGGGTTTGAGCGCTAATGCTGGCTGCAAAAATTGCCACGAAAACGGAAAGACACAGTGAAATACACAAACGGTTTTTAAAAATCATCTACAAAAATTACTCCAAGTTTTATTTTTTTCGGGTGCGGCTCAATCGAAGCTTTGATTTCGAGCCTGTCAGACCTTCGTTTTTTAGAAAAAGCGGAAAAACAGCGGATTAATAATCTTTTGGATTTTCCTGAAAATGTTGAATTTTAGTTAATTATTTTATCTAAAAAATTGGTTTGACCTGTTTAGTGTCACCGATTTGAAAAGAAATGGCAAATCGCAAAATCAATTTTACCTTTAAACGGGTATGTTTTGGCAAGGTTTTTTGTGAAAAGTTTGAATTAAATTCTGCGGGAAGCCTTGAAAACCTGTGTTTTCAAGGCTTCCCGCCGCCGCCTCTTCCGCCTTTGCCGTTCTTTAGTTGTCCTGTATGCCAATAGATAGTTTTAATGAAATTTTGTTTCCAGATAAAATTAAAAAAGGTCGAAAAAATTATTTTTTCGACCTTTTTAATTTGTTGGCGCGCTCCAATTAATTACGCCGAAAACTCACCAGCTAATTACGGAACGAACGAATTGGGAACCGATTGGTCGCCCGTTGTGCCGAAATTGGTGATTAGTAGTCCGGCGGTTGTTCGATTGATGTACCACGTCGAACCGGCGGGACGGAAAACGGCGGTGTCGAATTTGCCGTCGCCGTCGTAATCGCCCGGCGTCGGCGCGTCACCATTTGCCCCGAACGGAACCGAGTAAAACGAGCTGTCTTCCGAGCGAAGTATAAACCATTCGCCGGTTGACGGACGGAAGAAAGCGGAATCGGCTTTGCCGTCGCCGGTGTAATCGCCCTGCACGGGTTTATCCGTTCCGATGCCGAATTGAAAAGCGTAAACCGTCGAATTCGTGCTTCGCTGAATCCACCATTGACCACTTGAAGGACGATAAATGGCGATGTCCGTTTTCCCGTCGCCGTCGTAATCTGCCGGAACGGGTTTATCGCCGTTTGCGCCGAAGGTCGTAATTGCTGTGCCGCCCGTGGATTTCAAGATAAACCAGGTCACGGTTGAGGGACGGAATACGGTCGGGTCGGCTTTGCCGTCACCATCGAAATCCCCGGTCAGCGGCACATCGCCGTTTGAACCGAACGGGAAGGAGAGGAAAGAAAAATCTTCGCTCCGAAGGATGAACCAGAAACCGTTCGAGGGACGGAAAAAAGCAATGTCAGTTTTGCCGTCGCCCGTAAAATCGGCGGGGACGAGCTTATCGGTCGAAATTCCGAATTGAAGCGCGCGGTTTCCGCCGTCGGACGAACGCAAATACCACCATTCGCCGGCTGAGGGGCGGAAAATTGAAATATCCGTTTTACCGTCGCCGTCAAAATCTACCGGACGGCGGGTGTTTGGCGCGGAAACTCCGGCTTGCGTAACCGTATGAATTTGACCGCCCGCCGTGATCGTCGCGCTGCGCTGTGATGCGGAAGTGTTTTGGGCGACTGTATAATTTACTGCGCCGCTTCCGTTTCCGCTCGAAGTTGTCGTGAGCCACGCGGCGTTGCTCTGTGCCGTCCAGGCGCATCCGGCGGCGGTTGTTAAGTTAAAGCTTCCGTTTCCGCCGGCTGCCGCAAAATTCTGACTACTTGATGAAATCGTAAAATTGCATCCGTTGGTTGCCAGATTGAGCGTATAATTGCCGAATTTGTTGCCTTCGACCGAAGTTGCGTAAATAGAATAAGTTCCGGTCGCGGGAAGTGTCAGAAAACCGCTTCCGGCGGGAACTCTGGAGGTTCCGGCGTTGCCGTTTTGACCGATAATCGCGCCGCTTGGATTGAAAAGATACAAATATGTAAAAAATGTGCCTGACGTTTCCGTGACGGCGATATTTTGTCCCTGTGTTCCGCTAAATGTATAAATATCGGCGCGGTTGCCAAACGGAAGCAGGCAGTCCGTATTCGCCAGTGCGCCGTTGACGGTTTGTCCGAAATTAATTGCCGTTGACGAATTGCACGGGTCAACATTAGAGGTGTTCAAAGCCGTATCGAGTTTGAGGCGCGGTTTGACCAAACCCGTCCGCGAATCTGTAACTTGAATTCCGCTGTATTTCAGACGGACAAAGGTTTGCGTAACCGTGTCGGTCGGGAATTTTTGTTTCATTACCGCCCACGCGCCGGTAACCATCGGCGCCGCCATCGAAGTTCCTTCCTTGTCATCGTAAGTTCCGCCCGGAACGGACGAAAGTATCGATTCGCCCGGCGCGAGAAGATTGAGAAACGTCGCACTGTTTGAAAAACTTGAAACGAAATCAATCGGAAGTACGTCGCCATCATTGGTCGAACCGATGCTGAACGCGGTCGAAACACAAGCCGGGGAAGAGACGGAATCGGTATAGCTGCTATTTCCCGAAGCGATAACCGTGGCGATTCCCGCCGCCCGCAGATTATCAATAACCGTTTTGTAGGCGGCTTGTTCGGTATCACAATAGTTGAAATAACGTCCGCCGCCGAGACTCATATTGACTGAATCAATCGCAAAAGTCGTGCGAAGCGCGTAAACTCTTTCGAGTCCCGCCAGCGTGTCTGAAGTGAACGAAGTCGTGCAGGGCGAAGGATTGGAATCGCAGCTCGTCGTCCGCGAAAAAACCTGAATTGCAATAATGTTAGAGTTTCGCGCGACGCCGTTGCCGTTTATGTTTGGATTTCCGCCGCCGGCAATTCCGGCAACGTGCGTGCCGTGGTCACAGCCGTTAATCGAAACGGAACAATTCACCCCCGAACCGGATGCGGTTGAAGAACTCGCCCCGCCCGGGCAAACACTCGTGGAAGTTGCGCTGGTCGTCGAATAACACGCCTCGGAAACTACGCGGTTATTAAAAAACGGATGAGTTTTATCGACGCCGGTGTCGAGAATTGCGATTGTCCGTCCCGCGCCGGAAAATCCGCCGAAAGTCCCGCCGTTCGCGCCGCCGAACGCGCTGCCGCCGATGATCGGAATGCTTTGAAGCAGCGACGGATATTGCGTTTCGTCTTCCTGAATACTGACGATTGCGTCCGAACCGCGTAAAGATTCGAGCGCGTCAGCCGAGACTTCGATGGCAATAAACGGAATAAATTGAAATTGTTTGGGGTTAATGATGGCAAAATTACGCAGACTATCAAGCAATGCTTCCTGCTTTTCCTTGATTTCCAATCGTTGAACGGTTTGCGCAAAACCGCCGATTTCCGCGTCCAATTTTCCGTTTTCGAGCCGTAAACCGATAATAACCTTAACCGTGCCGTTCTGTCCGGCTTTGACAATCAAGTTATCAAAATCGCTTTGCCGATTGGTCGTAGCCGATTCGCGTTGATTACCGAACGGCAATTTTAATAAATTAAAAGTTGATGCCGAAACATCAATTGTCCAAAGCATCGAAACAAAAATCGCCGCAAAAATCGGGTTCCCGAAATATTTTTTAATTTTTCGCATTATCTTCTCCCAAAATAAATTTGTTATTTACTGTCGATATATGCGTAGAAAACAAAATAAGCCGGACAAATTATTTTTTCTTTTGCCCTGATAGATTACCGGGAAACGAAAAAAAGGTCGGAAATTACGATTTCCGACCTTTTCCGAATTGTTAAAGTGTAAGTTTGATTATGCCGAGAACGAAGTTCCGCAGCCGCAGCCGCCGGTCGCGTTCGGATTTTCAAACGTAAAGCCCGAACCCATCATATTCGACGTGTAATCAACCGTGATGCCGTTCAAATATTGCGCCGAAAACATATCGACAAAAAGCTTGATGCCGCCCTTATCCATCACAAAATCGCCGTTGCGCGATTCTTCTTCGATGTTCAGGCTGTATTGAAAACCCGAACAGCCGCCAGGCACGACGCGCACGCGAAGTCCGGCGGTTTCCGGCAAATCTTCTTCGCTTGCCAAAAATTTTTTAATTTCGTCAATCGCTGACTGGGTAACGGTCATTTCTACCGTCGGTGCTGCTACTGCTGACATTTAATTTATCTTCTCCTAATATTTTCAAAAAATAATTTCAGATTCGATGCGCGAATCTTTACTTTAATTTCAATTTTACATAGAACAGCCAAAAAGCACAAGCGAAATAGAGGGTTGAAGGCTAAGCGAAGAAGGATGAATCGAGAATAATTATTCATCCCTCCTCGCTTGAAAACCTACGGCACAAAAGCGGACGGCGTCGGGGTATCGCCGGTTGTGCCGAATTGTTGAATCAGGACTCCCTGCGTCGAACGCTGGACAAACCAGTTTGCGCCGTCCGGTCGGAAAACCGCGGTGTCGGCTTTGCCGTCGCCGTCAAAATCAGCCGGGGCGGGAATATCGCCGGAAGCGCCGAACGGAACGGAGTAGAAACTGAAATCTTCGCTTCTGAGGATATACCACGCGCCGTTTGACGGTCGCCAAACGGCAATATCGGTTTTGCCGTCGCCCGTGAAGTCGGCGGGAACCGGTTTATCCGTACCGACCCCAAAGGTCGTGATGAAGGTTCCGAGCGTGGAGCGATTAAGCCACCAACTGCCGTCCGCCGGACGAAAGATAGCAATATCCGCTTTGCCGTCGCCGTCATAATCGGCGGTCTCGGGAATATCGCCAGCCGTTCCCCATTGTGATATCTGCGTCCCGCCCGAAGTTTTGCTGATATACCATGTGCCTTCCGAAGCGCGAAAGACGGTAACATCTGCCAAACCGTCGCCGTCAAAATCGCCGGGCGCGGGTTTATCGGTCGAGATTCCGAACGGAACTGAAAAGAAGGTTGTATTTGAACTCCGCAAGATGAACCATTCGCCGGTTGACGGGCGAAATACAGCGAGGTCGGTTTTGCCGTCGCCGTCATAATCCGCCGGAACGGGTTTGTCGGTTGATGTTCCGAATTGCGCGGCTCGGACGATGTTATCAAGGCTTTGCTGATACCACCATTGACCGTTGAGCGGGCGGTAAATCGAAATATCCGCTTTGCCGTCGCCGTCGAAATCGAATTTTGTCTTCGGCGGCGGAAGAGTGAAATGATACACCGCGCCCTGACCGTTTGGACTCGATAAGGCTTTTTCAGCCGCGCCGACGACCAGATTGCCGAAGCTCAGCGAGACACCTGCGCCGAACCGGTCGCCGTTAAACGGGTCGGTCGGGGCAAGTTTTTGCTGCTCGGTCCAGCTCGCGCCGCTGCGCGTAAAAACATAAGCCGAACCCGCGTCGGGTCCTGCCGCCGTATCGTCTTCGCGGGCGCCGACGGCGATGATGCCGCTGCTGACGGCGACCGACCAGCCAAAGCGGTCAAATGAAGCGCCGTCCGAAGCGAGAAGCTGTCCCTGCGAAACCCAGGTCGCGCCGTTAAATTCATAAACATACGCCGAACCGCGCGCTGTTTGACCGGCAAACGGCGCATCTTCACGCGCTCCGCCGACGAGCGTATTGCCTTCGAGGGCAACCGAACAGCCGAAATTATCGCCGTTCGTACCGCTTCCGACAGTGATTTTTTGCTGAAGTAAAAAACTTCCGCTGCTGCCGTCAAAAACATAAACCGCACCGGCGGATGTTTGCGGCGTGTCATCGCCTGCCGCGCCGACGGCAAGTTTTCCGCCGTTCATCGCGACCGATTCGCCGAAATGATCGCCGAGCGGCACTGCGGCGGTCGGGTTAAGCCGCTGCGTTTGTGACCAAACCGTTCCGCTGCGCCTGAAAAAATAAACCGCGCCTGATTCCGCATTGCTCGGAAGGTCGGCGAAATGCGAGCCGACAACGATAGATTCGGTTTCGATAGCGACCGAAACTCCAAATTCATCGTCCGCCGTACCGTCGTTGGGCGTCAGTTTTTGCTGGAATGTCCAGGTCGTGCCGCTGCGAACGAAAACATAAGCCGAGCCGCCGTTTGAAAAAGCGGTATCGTCCTGATAAGCGCCGACGACCACCGTATCTTCGCCAATCGCCACCGACGAACCGAATTTATCAGCGACCGCGCCGTCCGGTGCAAGCAGAACCGCCTGCTGCGTCCACGTCCCGCCGCTTAGGACATAAACGTAAGCCGCACCCGCCTGCGACGCGGTCGTGCTGTCAAATCTTGCGCCGACGACCATCGTGTTGCCGTTTATCGCCACGGCATTGCCGAACTGCGCGCCGACGCCGCGGGGCGTGGAAGTGATTTTTTGTCTTTGCAGCCAGCCAGCCATCGCGGGCAGCGTCAAAACTAGACACGCCGTCAGCAAGGCAAGGACGCGAAAAATCCGTCTAACTTTTAATGCTTGAAATTGATTCGATTCGTAAAACATTGCTTTCTCCTTAATTCACAAAATATTTATTTTCATTGCTGTATGGTGGCAGAATCGCCTGAAACAAACAGGCGGGTTGCCGGCGATGGTTGACCCATCCGCTGACGCCGACGGAACTGACCTGACCGCCAAATTTTTTGACCGCTAAATACCGGGGTCTTTGAGTCCCCCAAAAAGCCGGCGTTTGATTCCGCCGCCTTCGACCGATTTGCCGATTCCGCGATTCATCTTAGACGGGTCCATTTTCTCCCCGAACGGCGAAATGAAATTTGGCGCGACGACCGGCGCGGAATAGGGCAGCGGGTCGTATTTTTTCAGCTCGCCGAAAGTTTCGCCGCCCGATTCCAGAAGCTCGTTCGATGAACCGAACCGAGCTTTCTGAAAACGCCTGATGGCTTCGATCGTCACGACTCCGGCAAAGCCGTCAACCTTTAATTCCCGCAGCGGTCCACCGACCGAGGACGGAACGCAGTTCAATAAATACTGCACCGTTGCCACGTCCGACGGAACATTTACGCCGTCCTCACCGACGCTTGCCGTAATAGTTTTTAAGCTCATAAAAATTCTCCTTTGAAAACATTAATTATTCCGGTTCAGCCGTAAAATCGGCGTTCTGAATATTGTCTGAAACGGCGATAACGCGTGAACTGAATTGATAGCGTTTGTGCTGCGCGCCGATAATGTAATTTTCTGCGGCGGGAATTTCGTCAAAACGATAAAAGCCGAAACTATTGGTCGTCGCCCAGCGCGTTTCGCCGTTTTGATCGGTAATCGAAACCTTTGCTCTGGAAATGCCGCCGCCATTAGACGTTAAAACCTGCCCGCTGACGCTGACATTGGCGGCGGTCGGCGCGAGATTTTGAGCGACGGCGAAAGGCGAAAGTGAATTGACAACACCGCAAATCGTTTTCGTCGCAAAATCGCGGCTCGTTGTCACGTTCATCAGCCCGCTGCCGTCGTTGTGAAAGAGAGTTAAAGCATTGAAAGTCGTGAGATTCGTCACGCCCGGAACTTGCAGACAAACCGTTATCGGCGCGGAATAGACGGCGGTCGTCGTAATCTCGTAGGCAGGCAAACCTGTGCCGAACGAATAACCGCCCGGCAGAGTTCCGGCGCTTGCCGGGTCAATCGGGACGGCGGTGGTCGTGCCGCCGGTTGCGACGCTTGAAAAAGTGGTCGAAACCGTCCCTAAAACGGCGGTCACATTCGCGCCGGTCGGCGTGTTGACTCCGAACCAATCTAACAGCGGGCTTATCGAGAGTCCCTCGGGTATCAGCGCGGATTGTAATGTGCCGCCGCCGATGTTGGTAAAATAGATGCTGCCCGCCGCGTTGTATTGGGCAAGTTTTGTTCCGTCCGGCGACCATGCCGGAGCGGTTTCGTTCGGGTCGTTGATGTCGGCGACGATGCGGACGCTCGAATCGGACAGATTCATTAAATAGGCGTGCGTTCCGTTCAAATCGTTTGTGAAGGCAAGCGCATTGCCGTCGGGCGACCAGACCGGATAAGAATCGGTCGTCGTATTGGTTGTCAGACGATTCCGGCTTGTTCCGTTGGCGTTCATTGTGTAGAGTTCCCAGGTTCCGCCGTTTGTCGGACTGGCGCTAAAGGCGATTCGAAAACCGTCGGGCGACCACGAAGGCTGTGTTTCGCCGAATAAAGTATTGCCCGACAATTGCGTCTGATTTCCGCCGTCGGCGTCCATCACCCAAATCTCTGCGGGATAAGAAGTGCCTTTAACAAAAACAATTTTGCTTGCGTCAGGCGACCAGTCGGGGAAATTATCCTGGAGCGCATTGTTGGTGAGGCGTACCGGGCTTGAACCGTCGGCGTTCATCGTGTAAATCTCGTTGTTGCCGTCGCGATTGCTTTGAAAAACGATTTTTGAGCCGTCCGCCGACCACTTCGGCGCACTGTCGTCGGCGAAATTGCCCGTTAGCTGCGTTTGATTCGAACCGTCGGCGTTCATTGTGAAAATCTCGTTGTTTCCGCCCGTATTACGAACGAAAACGATTTTCCCGAACACCGGAAAATTCACGCCGGATTCATACGCGCCGATGTCAGCCGTTGCGCCTTGCGGACGCGCCCCGCCGCGTTGGTCGGTGGCGGGCGCGCCCGAGTTGTTTCCGGCATCTGTCGCCGGGCTTCCCGCCAGCAAAGCCTGCGTTTGAGTCGTGCCGCCGTTGTTCGTCAGCACGCCGAGCTGCGGATTAACGTTTTGTAAATCAGAAATTACAAAACCAGTGCCGCCCGTCGTATTGCCGATCAGATTATTGCCCTGTGAATTGACGGCTCCGCCGACATCGTTCGGCGAGCCGGTATTTACGGCAATAATCGTATTTTTTATGTTCACGGTCGAACCGGCGGCTATTCGCAAACCGCCGATATCGCCGGCGGACGGGCTGGATTCACCGTTGCCGCTAATCGTGCAATTGAGAATCGTCGCCGTCCCGCCGTTATCGACCGAAACGCCGCCGAGCGGAGCAATATTGCCGCTGATTGTCGAATTGGTCAAAACGAGCGTCCCGCCGCGATTCGAAACGCCGCCGCCTTCGACAAACGATTCATTCCCGCTAATCGTGGAATTTGTAATTGTTAAGCTCGAACCTGTGAAAACCAGAATGCCGCCCCCGCTTTCTGCCGAGTTTCCGCTCAGCAGACAGTTATTCAGCGTCATATTGCCGCCGTCAACCAGAATGCCGCCGCCCGCGCCCGAAGAAAAACCGTTGGCAATTCGCAAGCCGGAAATCAGCATATTGCCCGCTGACTGCTCGAAAACGCGGACTTCGGTGGGCGAGCTTCGCCCCTCGACGCTCAGAATATTGGCGCCCGGTCCTTCGATGGTCAAATTCTTTGTCAGAATAATCGGGCTTGTTAATAGAATCGAGCCGCTTAAGCCGGTTTGAAAAATGATTTTATCGCCATTGCTGGCGCTCGTAATCGCCTGCCGCAGGCTGCCCGCCACATTGTCGGTTTTGGTCGTGACGGTTCTGGTTACCGCTTGAGCTTCGGCAATCATCAAACACAAAATAAAAGTAATTGTTCCGACGATGACGACAGGCTTTCTCATAAAAATCTACTCCTTTTGAAACTCCAAAAACTTTTCTCTGTGCATTACGCGCATTGTGGAGTAGAATTAGCTCAAAGTAATTTCAATGAGCGAAATCACCAAATTATTGGACGATTACGCAAACGGCAACCGCGCCTGTCTGGACGAGCTGTTGCCGCTTGTTTATGGAGAACTGCGACGGCTCGCGCACAGTTATCTGAAAAGCGAGCGCAAGGATTTAACGCTTCAAACCACCGCGCTCGTTCACGAAGCCTATTTAAAATTGATTGACCAGCGCTCGGTGAATTTCCAAAATCGCGCCCAGTTTTTCGCGTTGTCGGCGACGGCGATGCGGCGGATTTTGCTCGATAACGCGCGGCGGCACACGGCGGAAAAACGCGGCAGCGGCGAAAAGGTTTTTCTCGCGGACATCGCGGAAATTCCGTCGGACGCGAGCGAAAAACTGATTGAACTGGATTTGGCTTTGCAGGAATTGGAAGAGTTTGACGCCAAACAGGCAAAGATTATCGAGCTTCGTTATTTTGGCGGCATGACGATTGAGGAAACGGCGGAAGTCTTAAAGATTTCGCCCGCGACCGTCAAACGCGAATGGACAATGGCGCGGGCGTGGCTTTTTGAAAGAATGAAGGATGCGCCGGCATGAAGAATGAAAAATCGTGGTAGTTGTTTTTGAGCTGATTCCGTAAGCTTTTGCGCGTAATGTTCAGGTTAAAATATGAACTCCGGTGAATGGCAAATAATTAAACAAGCCTTTAACACGATAATTGATTTATCCGTCAATGAACGCGCGGAGGCTCTGGAAAAATATGACGAAAGCATTCGTTATGAAGTTGAAAAACTAATCAGCGCAAGCGAGGAAGCGGAAGATTTTATCGTTGAACCGGCGTTTGTCGAAGCCGGTTTTAATGAAGTAGACGAAACGGATTGCTATGTCGGCAAACAGATTGATGCTTATAAAATCATCAAGGAAATCGGACACGGCGGAATGGGAACTGTTTATCTTGCCGCGCGCCGCGACGATTTTGAAAAGCGCGTTGCGCTCAAGCTTATCAAACGCGGAATGGACACGAATTCCGTCCTCAAACGCTTTATGATGGAACGCCAGATTCTGGCGCGGCTCGAACATCCGTTTATTGCAAATTTGTTCGACGGCGGTTCGACTGCCGACGGGCTGCCGTTTCTGGTGATGGAATATGTCGAGGGTTTGCCGGTGACGCGCTTTTGCGCGGCGCAAAATCTGAAAATCGAAGACCGGCTCGCGCTTTTTCAGAAAATTTGCGCCGCCGTTTCTTTCGCGCATCAGAATCTGGTCGTTCACCGCGACCTCAAGCCTTCAAATATTTTGGTAACGGCGGACGGGACGCCGAAACTGCTTGATTTCGGGATCGCCAAACTGCTTCATCCCGACTGGTCGCTCGACACGGCGGAAGCGACCGCGACGATGTTTCGCGTGATGACGCCCGAGTACGCTTCACCCGAGCAGCTGCGCGGCTTGCCCGTGACGACCGCGAGCGATGTTTATTCGCTCGGCGTCGTTTTATATGAACTGCTGACCGGTGAAAGACCTTATAAAATCGACAGCCGTTTGCCCGAAGAAGCCGCGCAGGTTGTTTTAACGGAAGAGCCGGTTAAGCCTTCGTCAGCGGTTAGCAGACAGTGGCGCGAGAGCTGGGCGGTCACCGGAAAGACGAATATC
>DASWRC010000094.1:0-39858 GCA_036403375.1 Pyrinomonadaceae bacterium | reverse complement strand
TACACCGCGCCGACCGCTATCCGCGCTTTTATCAAATGGGGCGAGCAGTATCCGATGAAACACAGCCTGACGAGCTTGCGGCTTCTCGGAACGGTCGGCGAGCCGATAAACCCCGAAGCGTGGATGTGGTATCACGAAATTATCGGCAAAGGAAAATGCCCGATTGTCGATACGTGGTGGCAGACGGAAACCGGCGCGATTATGATTTCGCCGCTGCCGGGCGCCACGCCGACCGTGCCCGGAACGGCGACCCGTCCGCTGCCGGGGATTATTGTCGATGTCGTGACGAAAGCAGGCAAACCCGTCAAGGCGAACGAAGGCGGTTACCTGGTAATCAAACATCCGTTCCCGTCGATGCTCCGAACGATCTGGGGCGACGACGAGCGTTATAAACAAGCCTACTGGTCGGAAATCCCGGGCGTTTATTTTGCGGGCGACGGCGCGCGGCGCGACAGTCGCGGCTATTTCTGGATTATGGGACGCGTCGATGACGTCATTAACGTCAGCGGGCACCGGCTCGGAACGGCGGAAATCGAATCGGCGCTCGTTTCGCACGAAACGGTGGCGGAAGCGGCGGTCGTCGGTCGTCCCGACGATTTGAAAGGACAGGCAATCTCGGCATTCGTCACGCTCGAAGGCGGGCGAAAGGGCGGCGAAGAATTAAAACAAGAGCTTCGCGCGCACGTCGCCAAAGAAATCGGTTCGCTCGCCAAACCCGACGACATTCGTTTTACGGATATGCTGCCAAAGACGCGTTCGGGCAAAATCATGCGCCGCCTGCTGCGCGAAATCGCCGCCGGCGGAAAAGTTGCGGGCGATGTGACAACGCTCGAAGATTTCTCGGTGCTGGAAAAATTGCGGCAGGATGAGGAATAAAACAGTGGTCGGTGGTCAGTGGTCAGGGGTCAGCAGGAAAGATTTCTCTGACCCCTGACCACCGACCACTGTTACCAGATTTCGTCGTTCCAGAACTTTTTGCGGAATTTGTCTTCCGTCCAGAAGTTTTTGAAATGCTCGATTTTCGGAGATTTTTCGTCGCGTAAAACGATGCCGAGCGCGTCGTAGCGAAATTTTATATTTTGCAGGTTGAAAATTTTGCGGTAAACGCGTGCCGTGCGCGTGATTTGTCGCTGTTTGCGCAGGTCAATCGCCGACAGCGGTGAGGCGAATTCGTCCGACGAGCGCGTTTTGACTTCGATAAACACGAGCTCGCCCGCGTCCAGTGCAATCAAATCTATTTCGCCCGAAACGCTCGCACCGCGAATATTTCGCCCAATCGGAACTTTAAAGTTGGAACAGACAAGCCGCAGCCCGCGTCTAATTAAAAATTGGGCGGCGAAATTTTCGCCGATTTGACCGATTTCGGCGGTGTTTGACGCCGGCTGTGCTTTTTGGTCAAATTTAAGAGTTAAAGTTTCGGGCATTTTGCAATTTAGTTTAGCGGATTGTCATTTTTTATGGAAGAATCTTTATGAAAAAAGCATTGAAAATCATCACGATTATTGTGGTTGTTGCCTTTATCATCATTCAATTTATTCGCCCCGATTTTACAAATCCGCCGGTTAATCAAGCCGAAACGCTCGAAGCTGCCGTGCAGGTTCCCCAAAACGTGAAGATGATTCTCGGGCGTTCGTGCGCGGATTGTCATTCCAACGAAACGAAATTTCCGTGGTATTCAAAAATTCAGCCGTCCGCATGGTTTTTGAAGAATCACATCGACGATGGTCGTCAGGAACTCAATCTTTCGGTCTGGAAAACTTATGAGCCGCGCCGTCAAAAACGAAAATTGTCGGAAATCTGCGAGCAGGTGCAAGAGAAAGAAATGCCGCTGCCTTCTTACCTCTGGATTCACTGGGACTCGAAAATGTCCGACGCGGATATAAAAACGCTCTGCGACTGGACTGAGGCGGAAGCGGCGAAAATTACAGAAACAAAATAAAAATTTTCGGCAACGCAAAATCTATCTTCGAGCATCAAAGCGCGCGAAAACTTTCCCCTAATCCGATTTTTAGTAGTGACAATTTAAAAAATATGACTTGGAAATCCGTATTTTCAAGAATCGCGTTTTTCGTGATTTTTGGCGCGTTTTTGTCTTCAGCCGCTTCTGTTCCGGCGCAAAAGGTCAGAATCAGAAAAAGCGCGCCCGCCGCTGTACAGTCCAGCCGCGTGAGCGTGGGCAATTTATCGAACGACGAAATTCAGATTCACTATCTGGTAAATAACGAGCGCCGCCGCACGGGTTTAGCCGATTTGTACTGGGACGAAGATTTGGCGAAATTAGCCCGCAGTTATTCGCGGCAGATGGCGCGCGAATCGTTTTTCAGTCATTTCGACGGCGACGGGAATTCGGTCGTCGAACGCGCCGCCGACGCCGATATCCGGGGTTGGAGCAAAATCGGCGAAAATCTTTTTTTCTGCGAAGGCTACGGCGATTTTGACGCGCTCGCCGTGCGCGGCTGGATGAATTCGCCCGAGCATCGCCGCAACATTCTCGACCGCCAATTTACGACCGCCGGAATCGGCATCGCCGAAACCCGCGACGGTCAAACTTACATCACACAGGTTTTCACACGCAATTAAAGCGGAAAAGAGAAAAGGGTTAAAAGGTAAAAAGTGGATTGGGGAAAAGTAGGCTTGAATATATTGAACCAAACTTTTCCTTTTCCCTTTTTACCTTTTAACCCTTTAAATTTTTGTTACAAAACAAACTTCCGTGCGGCGAAATTCGTTTATAATGTCGAACGAGGAGGAAATTTCGTATGGAAATTCTGATTGATAATCCGCTGGCAAACATGTATGGACCGTATTTTCTGGTCTTTTTCGGGTTTCTAATCTTTTTTTCGGTCATCATTCTGGCAATCGTCAAATCGCAGTTTGACCGGACCGACAAATTTGCAGTTCCGGCAATCCCTTCAAATATCGACCCTTACGAAATCGCGTACCTGCGCGGCGGCTTAAATGAAGTCGCGCGCTCGGTAATTTTCAGCCTGACGCAAAAAGGCTCTCTCGAAATCCAATACGGCACTTCTCGATACGTCATCAAAAAAGCAGACAATCCGGCAAGGTCAACAAACTTGAATTCAATCGAACAGCTCGCGCTCGGCTGGTTCGGCACACAGCGCGAGCCGCGCGATATTTTTAGCTCGTACGGATTGGTAAATCAACTCGAAAATTACGGAAATTCGTATCAATCGCGGCTTGAAACTGAGCAAATGCTGACGAGCGACGCCGACCGCAAAACTTTGGAGCCCGTCAAATGGTCGGTTTATTTATTGATTATAAGCCTCGGCGGCTACAAGACGATGGCGGCAGTTGCGCATGGGCATTTCAATATAATTCTGCTCGTCATTTTTATAATCACCGGTGTGTTGATTGCCCGCGCGGCTTCAAAATTACCGCGCGTGACAAAGCTCGGCAAGGCGTATCTTAAAAGACTGCAAATTGCTTTCGATGACTTGAAATACACGTCGCAGGCGGCTTACATTCCGTCAAACCAGCCGAAAGTAGTGCCGCAGACGACCTTTGCCGGAGTTGACCCGCTGCTGCTCTCGGTCGGTGTTTTCGGTTCGGGAATTCTCGCCGGGACAGTTTTCGACAGCTACAATCAAGCTTTTCAAAGGTCGCAAATAGCATCGACCTCCGGCGGCAGCTCGTGCAGCTCGGGCTGCGGCAGCTCCGGCGGCTCCGGTTCAAGCTGCAGCTCGGGAAGCTCTTGTTCGGGCGGCAGCTCGTGCGGCGGCGGCTGCGGCGGCTGCGGCGGCGGGTGTTCGTAAGAATTTTTAACGCGAGGGCGCGAGAGATTTTTAATGGTTTGTCCGGCATGGAATCCCTTTAAAATTTCCCTGCGTCTTCGCATCTTCGCGGCTTTGCGTTAAATTAAAAGTAAATGAACGAAAGCGAGATTCAGGATTTTTGGCAAAAACATCCGTGCGGCGAAGATTTTGCCGGCGGCGCGGAAAATTACGAAGCCGATTACGAGCGATTTTTTGAAAATTACGATAAATTTCGATACACGAAAGAGGCGCACATTCTCGAATGTCTCCAAAATATTGATTTCGAGGGTAAAAGAACGCTCGAAATCGGACTCGGGCAAGGCGCGGACGCCGAGCAAATCATCCGGCGCGGCGCAGATTGGTTCGGGCTTGATTTAACACACGAATCGGCGAAACGCGTGCAGGTCAGGCTGAATTTGCGAAAGCTCAAAGCGGGCGGAATTACGAACGGCAGCGCGGTCGAAATGCCGTTTGCCGACCGCAGCTTCGACATCGTGTTCAGTCACGGCGTGCTGCATCACATTCCCGAAATCAAAAAAACGCAAAGCGAAATCCGTCGCATTTTGAAACCCGGCGGCGAGCTTATCATCATGCTTTACGCGAAAAATTCGCTGAATTACCGGTTGTCGATTGCGCTTGTCCGGCGTCTGGGATTAATCGGGATGTACATCGGGCGTTTCGATGTCAACGGGCTTGTCGGGCAGCATCTCAAAAACGCGCGCGAAAAGGGTTTGTGGAATTATCTGAAAATGGAGAATTTCATTCATCGAAACACCGACGGCGCGCTCAACCCGTATTCGAAAGTTTATGATTTGGCGGAGGTTGAAAAGGATTTCGCGGATTTCAAAATCGTTCGCAGCTACAAACGATTTATGCACGCGCCGCCGCTGCCGGTGACGCGCCTGCCGTTTGAAAATTTTTTAGGCTGGCATCTCTGGGTGCATCTAAAACCGAAAATTTAAGGCAAAGCCGCCGGGAAGCGAGGGCGCAAAGGAATTTTAGGAATGATTCCGGGCAGCCAAACCATCAAAAACCTTTGCGTCTTCGCGGCTTTGCGCCGCCAGCGTTAAATTAAACCGATGACTCTAAAAAATATCGCAAAATTAGGAACGGGAATCGGTTTTCGTGAACAATTTCGCGCCGGTATTTTTCTGAATCAGGACAAAATCGATTTTCTCGAAATTACGACCGACCATTATTTGGACGCAGGCGCGCAAAAACGAGCCGAATTAAAGCTCCTGAAAGAACATTTTCCGCTGATTCCGCATTCGCTCGAATTATCTTTAGGAAGCGCCGAAGGCATCGACGAAGATTATCTGGTAAAGGTTGCGGAAATCGTCGAATTTGTTAATCCCGCGTGGTTTTCCGACCATCTCTGTTTTACCAAATCGGGCGGCGTGAAAATCGGTCATCTCGCGCCGGTCCCTTTTACAAAGGAAGCGATAAAGGCATTTGTCCGAAATATTTCAAAAGTAAAGCGGCTGATAAACGTGCCGCTGATTCTCGAAAATATCACGTATCTCGTGCGATTGCCCTCGTCCGAAATGCCGGAAAGCGTATTTCTTAAAACGATTCTCGAAGAAACCGACTGCGGTTTGCTGCTCGACGTGACGAATCTTTATATAAATTCCCGAAATTTCGGATTCGATTGGCGAAGATTTCTCGACCGAATTCCGTCGGAGCGCGTCGTTCAAATTCATTTTGTCGGCTCGCACAAACACGGCAAACGTTTAATTGACGCCCATGCCGACAAAACGGAAGCCGAAATCTGGAAAGTTTTCGAGGAAGTCGCAAAACGCTGCGACATCAAGGGCGCGATTCTCGAACGCGACGAGAATTTTCCCCCGTTTGCGGAGATACTTGAAGAACTCGAAACCGCCCGAAACTTTTTGGAAAACACGACCATTACTAAAGTTACACCGGCGGGCGCGGCGTAAGGCTCGATTGAACCGCTTCAACCGGAAAAGAATACACGCAAATTTGAATGAGCTTGCAAAAGCAGCAAAACCTTCTGGCACGGCTTTACACGGACGCGGAATTTCGGCGGGCTTTTTTAACACAACCCGCTGAAATCGGCGCGGAATTCGGCTTAAACAAAGCGGAAATCGACGAAATCGCCGCCGTTCTGCCCGAAGAATTAGAATTTTTCGCCGATTCTTTATTCTGGAAACGCCTTCGCGAGGCGGAAAAGTTTCTGCCGCTCACAAAAAGAGTTTTGGAAGCGGATTTTACGCGCTTTTTTCGCGAATTTTCACAAAATTTCAACCCGCAAACCCTCAAAAAACATTTTGAAGACGCGCTCGCATTTACCCGCTTTCTGCAAAAACAGGAGATTTCGAAATTTGCCCTGACGGCGGCGAAATTTGAACACGCAAAGCTCGAATTTTTCGGTTTCGAAAAACGTCTCACGATTTGCCGGCTCGATTTCGACCCGCGGGAATTTGCCCAATCGGAAGAAATCGGCGGGCGGAAAATTCCCGCCCGCCGGAAAAAAATCGCCGTTTGGCTGAGAATCGGGAAACGCATCCGGCATTTCTTCATCTAAGCTTCAACTTTTGTTTTTTAGCTTTTAACTTAATAAAATGTAATTTATGTCGATACTCAAAATAGTTCACTACCCCGAACCGGTTTTGCTGACGGTCGGGAAACCGGTCGGCGAGGACGAATTTAACGAAGAATTACGCGCCCTCGTCGATGATATGTTCGAGACGATGTACGACGCGGAAGGCGTCGGGTTGGCAGCGCCGCAGGTCGGCGTCTCACGGCGGCTTTTTGTCATGGACGTACCGGTCGAGGAAGATAAATCGAACAAAATCGCGCTCATTAATCCCGAAATCATTATGCAGGAGGGCGAACAGGTCGGCGACGAAGGCTGTTTGTCGTTTCCCGGAATTTACACGACCGTGCGCCGCGAAGTCCGCACCGTTGTCCGTTACCGCGACGTTTTCGGCAAAGAGCAGGAACTCAACTGCACGGATTTGTCGGCGCGCTGCGTGCTGCACGAAACCGACCACTGCGACGGCATCGTTTTTCTCGACCGGATGAGCGTCTTAAAACGCGAACTCGCCAAACGCAAAATTAAAAAACTGCAAAAAACCGGCAAGTGGGATTAAATAGTTTCAAGTTTCCGCGTTTTATGGATTTACCTGGTAAATTTGTGCGCTGCTATGAATAAATCAAAACTGAAAAAACGTTTGCGAAAAAAACTCCGCGTCGGCGAGTTTCAGGAATTCGGATTTGAAATCCCGGCGAAGTTTAAGGCGGATTTCACTGATGCCGATTTTGAAAAATTCGTCGAGGAATCTATTGGGGAAGTTGAAAAGAATAAATTATGGTTTGGCGGCGGCGGCAGCCTCAAAGAATGGAAAGGCTATCTGACATCGAAAAAAAATTACCAAACGACGATAGCCGCGCAAAAAGAGAAAATAAAAAGCTGGCTGGAAAACCGGTTTGAAATTGCCGAATGTGAAGTCGGAGAATTTAAAGATGCTTGGTATGATAATTAAAAGACTGAACTAAGGAACTTTAAAGATTATGCAGACACAAAAAAGTTTAGACGAATTTAGAAACGAACCGTTTACCGATTTTTCGGATTCTACAAACGCCGATGCGATGCGCGCGGCGATTGAGCGGGTCCGGCAGGAACTCGGGCGCGAATACCCGGTAGTCATCAACGGCGAGCAGATTACGACCGGCAAAAAGTTTGAAAGCATCAACCCGGCGGATAAAGCACAGACGGTTGCAGTGTTTTCCGACGCCGACGCGGACGCCGAAAACCTGACCGAAAAAGCGATTGACGCGGCGACCGAAGCTTTCAGGCTCTGGAGCCGGGTTTCGCCCGCCGAACGCGCCGAATATCTTTTTAAGGCGGCGGCGATTATCAGGGAGCGGAAACATTATTTTTCGGCGTGGATGATTTTCGAAACCGGAAAGACGTGGGCGGAAGCCGACGGCGATACGGCTGAGGCGATTGATTTTCTCGAATTTTACGGGCGCGAAATGCTGAATTGGGCGGCGCCGCAGCCGGTTACGCCGTCGCCTTTTCCCGAAAATAATAGTTTCGAATATATTCCGCTCGGCGTCGGCGCGATTATTCCGCCGTGGAATTTTCCGCTCGCGATTATGGCGGGAATGACGATGGCGGCGGTTGTGACGGGTAACACGACTGTTCTGAAACCTTCGCCGGATGCGCCCGCGATTGCTTATAAATTTATGGAAGTCCTGAAAGAAATCGGGCTTCCGGCAGGCGTCGTCAATTTTGTTCCGGGCGCGGGCACGGCGGTCGGCGAACATCTCGTCGCGTCGCCGAAAGTGCGGTTTATTTCGTTCACGGGTTCAAAAACGGTCGGCTTGCATATTTACGAACAAGCGGCGAAAACGCGTCCCGGTCAGAAATGGATGAAACGCGTGGTCGCGGAAATGGGCGGTAAAGACGCGATTATCGTGTGCGACGACGCCGATTTGGATTCCGCCGCGCTCGGCGTCGTGCAGGCGGCGTTCGGCTTTCAGGGTCAGAAATGCTCGGCTTGCTCGCGCCTTATCGTCGACGAAAAGGTGCACGATGAATTGATGGAAAAAATCGTCGCGCTGACCGAACAAATCAAAGTCGGGCTGCCGACCGAAGGGGAAACGCAGATGACCGCCGTGATTAATCAAAAATCGTTCGACAAAGCGGCTTCGATGATTGAAAAGGGAATTGCCGAAGGCGGCAAAGTCATAACCGGCGGAAACACGGATTCTTCGAACGGGTTTTATGTCGAGCCGACGATTATCGATGAAGTCGCGCCCGGCGCAACCATCGAGCAGGAAGAAATTTTCGCGCCCGTTCTGGCGGTTATCAAGGCGAACGATTACGACCACGCGCTCGAAATCGCGAACGGCACGGATTACGGCTTGACCGGCGCGGTCTATTCGACGACACAGGCGAATCTCGACCGCGCACGGCGCGATTTTCACGTCGGAAATTTGTATCTCAACCGTAAATGCACCGGCGCGCTGGTCGGCGTACACCCATTCGGCGGCTTTAATATGTCGGGCACGGACTCGAAAGCCGGCGGGCGCGAGTATCTTTTGCAGTTTATGCAGGGCAAATCGATCGCGCAGAAAATTTAACGAAAATTAAATGTTTAGGATTTTGCCCACGAAACACACGAAAAGGACGAAAAATATAAATCTTAAAAAATATTTCGTTTCTTTCGTGTATTTCGTGGGCAAAATCTCTTACCGGAGATTTGATGAAAAGTTGTTCACGTTTTTTCAGCATACTGGTTTTATTCAGCTTACTTTTTTCGGCTGTCAGCGGACAAAAAGTTTTACCGCTTTTTCCGGTCAAGCGGCAGGAATCGGCAGATTCGTGGCGGCGCGACGGCTGGGCAGCGATAGAGCGGGCGAAACGCGAGCGGATTCGTACCGGTAAAGCAAAGAACGTCATACTTTTTATCGGCGACGGGATGGGCGTCACGACCCTGACGGCGGCGCGTATTCTGGAAGGACAGCTGCGCGGCGAAAGCGGCGAAGAAAATCGCCTGAGCTTTGAAGAGTTTCCATTCTCGGCGCTTTCCAAAACTTACAGCGCAAACCAGCAGACATCGGATTCCGCGCCGACCATGAGCGCGATAATTTCGGGCGTCAAAACCGATGAAGGCGTGCTTTCGGTAAATCAAAACATCGTGCGCGGCGATTACAAGACCGTCAAAGGCAACGAAACGAAAACGCTGCTCGAAATGGCGGAAGAAGCGGGGAAATCGACCGGCATCGTTTCGACCGCGCGGCTCACGCACGCCACGCCGGGCGCGTGTTATGCCCATACGGCTGACCGCGATTGGGAATCCGACTTCGATATGCTTCGCCTTTCGCGCGCTGCCGAAGCATCTAAAAACCCGATTCCGGCGCGGCTTCACAGGGAAGCTTACGACGCGAAATTTGCAGACATTGCGCGGCAATTAATCGAATTTAAATACGGCGACGGTCTGGAAGTCGCGCTCGGCGGCGGACGCTCGAAATTTCTGCCCAATACCGTGCCGGACCCCGAATATCCGACTCGCAAAGGCGAGCGCACCGACAATCGTGACCTGACGAAAGAATGGACGACCGAATACAAGGATTCCGCATATGTCTGGAACAAGGCGGATTTCGATAAAATCGACGCGCGGCGTACCCGTCATCTGCTCGGGATTTTCGAGCCGTCGATGATGCAGTTCAGTTACGACCGCCCGAAAGATAAATCGGGCGAGCCGTCGCTGACGGAAATGACGACCAAGGCGATAGATATTCTGGCGAAGAACAAAAAGGGTTTTTTCCTGATGGTCGAAGCCGGCAGAATCGACCACGCGCATCACAGCGGCAATGCATTTCGTGCGCTGACCGACACGATTGAACTATCGAACGCGGTGCGCGCCGCGTCGCAGAAGGTTAATTTGGACGAGACCCTGATTGTCGTGACGGCTGACCACAGCCACACTTTTAATATGCTCGGCTACCCGGCGCGGGGCAACAACATTCTCGGGCTGGTGCGCGAGGTTGACGATAACGGAAACGTCGAAACGGATTATAAAAGAGACGCGCTCGGGCTGCCCTTCACGACCTTAAATTACACGAGCGGCAGGGGATATATCGGCGCAAATAATTTATTTCCGGAAGGCGCAAAGCTCTGCTGCGCCGAACCGCAGACATTTAGCCCGGTAAAAAACGGTCGCCCGGATTTATCGAACGTCGATACGACGAATCCCGATTATTTGCAGGAGGCAATGATTCCATTAAGAAGCGAAACGCACGGCGGCGAGGACGTAGCGATTTTTGCAACCGGCGCGAATGCGTATATAATTCGAGGGTCAATGGAGGAAAACTGGATTTTTTACGCGATGGCTGATGCTTTCCGTTTCAAAAAACAGTAAAGCGAATACCCGAAAAATCAAGCAATATGAAAAATAATAATTCGATTAAAGTCTTGTTGTGTCTGCTGGCTCTTTTTTCGATGGTCGCGCCCGTTTTGCCGCAGCGTGCTCGAAAGGCGGTGATTTTTGCGGTTTTGAATAACGGAACCTCGGTCGAACCGATTGCCTATGTCGAACGGGGCAAATTAACCGGCGCGATTGACGGCGCGACGGAACAAAAGGAATTGACGCTTTTTCACAAAACATATTTCAAGCCGAAAACCGCGTACCGTTTGATTTTCGGCGGTGCGAATGCGGGCACGGCAACTGTTAAAAGCTCGGACCCGAAGGCGGAATGCGGAAATTTTTTGGCTCAGGTGACGGTTGCTTCGACAACGACAAAGCTCGGTGGTTTCGTGATGGCGCTGGCGACTGATGCCGTGTCCAAAAAAGCGGGTTCGGGCGTGCGTCGCCGACCGACTCCGGCGGAACGCACGGAAATCGAATCGCTCGTAAGTCGTGAATTTGCCAATCAGAAGGTTTCGGCAAACGCAAGAAAAACTCTGCATTCGCAAAACCTCACGGCATTGGACGTAAACGACGACAAAAAGGCGGATTTTGTCGGCTCTTATTGGGTCGATACGTCAAAGACCGAGCGCGCTCTGCTGTTTTTTATCGCCGAAAAAAATGCTTCGGGAAAATACGAATTCGTTTACAGCAATTTCGGCACGATTACTCAGGACGATGCGATGAGCCGCGAAATCAAAGACGTTGACGCAGGTCAGTTGCACGAGGTTTTACTCGACGCGTTTGATTACGATAACGACGGCGTGAGCGAGATTTTTACTTATACACCGTCGTTCGAAGGCGCGGGCTTTAACGCCTACAAACGCGAAAACGGCAAATGGGGAAAGGCTTTCGAAAGTTCGAATTATCACTGCGCTTATTAACGAAATCAGCCGTTTTTGAAAAAGAATTCTCCAAATAGAATGCACAATGTAAAATTGTTTCAAGCCGGAAATTTCAAATTGAAAGGCGAAAGTTTTACGCTTTCGCCCTTTTTCTTTAAGATAGATGTTTTGCCGAAGTTATGAAAATCGTTTTTATGGGAACGCCGCAGGCAGCGGTTCCGAGTTTGCAGAAAATCTTAACGGACGGGCACGAAATAGCTGCCGTTTACACGCAGCCCGACAGACCTTCGGGGCGCGGAAATAAATTGACCGCGCCGCCGGTCAAGGAATTTGCGGTCGCGAACGGTTTACAGGTTTTTCAGCCGGCGCGCATCAAAACGCCCGAAGCGCTCGAAGTTTTCAAATCGCACGCCGCCGACATTGCAGTGGTGGTCGCTTACGGGCGAATTTTGCCGCTCGCCTTTCTCGAAGCGTTTCCGAAAGGCGCGCTAAACGTTCATTTTTCAATGCTGCCGAAATATCGCGGCGCGGCGCCCGTCAATTGGGCGATTGTGAACGGCGAAACCGTGACCGGCGTGACCACAATGCAGATGGACGCCGGACTCGATACGGGCGATATTCTTCTGCAGACAGAAACCGAAATCGGCGCGGCGGAAAATTCAATCGAATTGATGCAGAGATTATCCGTCACGGGCGCGGATTTGTTGTCGGAAACTTTGCGGTATCTTGAAAAGCTCGCGCGGATTCCGCAAAATCACGAATCGGCGACCCTTGCGCCGATTATGAAAAAAGAGGACGGCTTGATTAGCTGGATGCTTTCGGCAGAACAAATTACGAATCGCGTGCGCGGCTTTCAGCCGTTTCCGACCGCGTTTACTTTTTACGGCGAAAAGAAACTGACGATTTGGCGCTGCCAGCCTTCAACGCTCGCGCACACGCTCCGGCAGCCGGGCGAAATTCTCGCGGCAAAAGGCGATGATTTATTGATTTTCTGCGGGGGTGATTCGGTGCTGCAAATAGACGAGCTGCAAATCGAAGGAAAAAAACGGATGGCAACGCGCGATTTTCTTAACGGAATCAAAATGCGGTCGGGAGAAAAATTAGGTTGAAAATGTCTGCGAAAAACATTCAAATCATCACGTCCTATGCGTTTAAGCCGCTTCGTAATCTGCCGGAAATTCAGGCGAGATTAAAAGCGGCGATGCGCGAAAGTTCTATCTCGGGAACGATAATCTTAGCCGAAGAAGGTTTTAACTCGACGGTCAGCGGCGCGCCGGAAAACATCGAAAAATTTAAGGGCATGATGGAAGATATTTTGGGGACAAAATCCGCTTACAAATCTTCATTTCACGAAACGAGCCCGTTTAAGCGAATTTTTGTCAAAATCAAGCCGGAAATCGTCACTCTGAAACAAGCGGTCGAGATTGAAAAGGGAATCGGAACGCACGTTTCGCCCCGCCGATGGAACGAGATAATTCAGGACGAGGAAGTTTTCGTGCTCGACACGCGCAACGATTACGAGTTCGAGATAGGAACTTTCCGCCGCGCGGTCAATCCGAAAACCGAAAAATTCAGCGATTTGCCGCAATTTGTAGCCGAAAACCTGAATCCCGAAAAGCACAAAAAGGTCGCGATGTTCTGTACGGGCGGAATTCGCTGCGAAAAATTCGCGCCGTTTATGAAGCAAATCGGGTTTGAAAATATTTACCAGCTCGAAGGCGGAATTTTGAAATACCTGGAAGAAATTCCCGAAGCGGAAAGCCTCTGGAACGGCGAATGTTATGTTTTCGACCTCAGAGTTTCGGTTGATGAGAATCTGCAAAAAGGTCGGGCGCGCGATTTATCGTTGGAAAACAAAAATTTAACCGTCGATGAAAACGAGTAGAAAAACTGCGCAATTACAGATTACCGTTTACAAATTTTTAGGCGCAGGCGATTTATTGAAATTTTTAAGAAAATTTGAAGCTTGTAATCTGTAATCGCAAACACCGGGATGCGTCTGTGAATTAAAAAAATGAAAATCGCGCCGGCAAGATTAGCCGCATTTCAAATTCTGACAAAAATCGAGACGGAAAAATCATTTTCGTCGGCGCTCCTGCCGGTTTATGAAGCGAATCTGGAAGCCATCGACCGCGCTTTGTGCCATGAATTGACGCTCGGCGTTTTGCGAAAACAGATTTATCTCGACCGTCTGAGCGAAAAACTGACCGGCGGAAAGCGGCTCGATACAGCCGTTCAAATCATTTTGCGCATGGCGCTTTACCAATTGATTTTTCTCGATAAAATTCCGGCACACGCTGCAATCAACGACGCCGTAAATCTGACGCAACAGGCAAAAAAGACTTCCGCCAAGGGTTTTGTCAATGCGGTTCTGCGGCGGTTTACGCGCGAAGGAGTTGAACTGGATTTTGCGGACGAAACCGAAAAATTAACGGTCGAAACCTCGCATCCGCGCTGGCTACTCGAAAAGTGGATTAAGGATTTCGGATTTGCCGAAACCGTCCGATTAGCGACGGCGAACAATGAAACGCCGCCGCTTAGTTTTCGCTATACGGCAAAAACGACCGAGGCGATAAAAAATTCGCTCGAACTGGCGAACGGCGCAAACGATAAAAATTATCTTCTCGAACTCGCCGAAAACGGCAAGATTTATTTTCAGGACGAAGGCTCGCAAATGGTCGGCAGCGCCGTTGAATTAAGCGAAAGCGAAAGTTTTCTCGATGTTTGCGCCGCGCCCGGAAGCAAAACAACGCAAATCGCAAATCGCCAATCAAAAATCGCAAATTTTGTCGCCGGTGACTTGTACTGGCAAAGATTGAAAATTTTGCAGGAAAGCTGTCGTCGGCAAGGCGTCGGGTTTGTCAATATCGTCGAGTACGACGCCGAAAATGCTCTGCCGTTTGCCGATGAAAGCTTCGACGTGGCTTTAGTTGACGCGCCGTGTTCGGGAACCGGAACGATTCGACATAATCCGGAGATTCGATATTTTTTGGACGAAAAAGATTTTCCGGCGTTATCGAACAAACAACTCAAAATCTTGCGCAATGCATCAAAGCTAATCAAACGCGGCGGGCGCATTATTTATTCGACCTGTTCATTGGAAAAAGAGGAAAACGAAGAAGTTACCGAAAAATTCCTGGCGACGGAAAGCGGTTTTTGCCAGATTAAACCGAATGTGGCGGAGAAGTTTTTAACCGTCGAAGGCTTTGCCAGAACGTTTCCCGGGAAAGATAAAACGGACGGATTTTTTATTGCCGTGTTTGAAAAGATGTAGTTTTCTGATAAGGTTTTAGAAGTCTTTCCGGCTCGTTTCATTCAACAATAAATGGTAGACTTCAGGAGTTTGAAGTCAGGAGTTTTACAAAAAAGTGAGTTTTGTTAATAAATTAGGTTCGGCTCTTGGAAAATTGCTGATTGTCGCCTCTCTGGCGGCAGCTTTTTTCGTTGGAATGGTTTATGTCGTTTACCGCTCGCTGCAAGGCTCGGAAATCACCGTGCCCGAAATTGTCGGCAAAAATTACGCCGAAAGCGAAAGAGAGCTGGAAGGGCTTGGTTTAAGAATTAAGAAACGCGCCGACCGATACAGCGAGGAAGCGCCGAATACCGTTCTCGAACAGCTTCCGAAACCGGGCGACACCGTGAAAACCGGTCAGATGATTCTGGTCGTCATCAGCAAGCCGAACCCCGAAGGCGACGAAAAACCGACGACGATTAAAAAAGGAAATACTTCAATCGAGGAAGACGACACCGAAAAAATCGAGGAATTGATTTCCGACAAGCCGAAGAAAAAGTCGAACTCGAACACCAATACGACCAAGAAGAAAGCCGTTTCGTCGCGCGACGTTATCAAGGACAATTCGAACACCAGCCCGAGCACTTCAGACAGCAATAAAGATTCTTCGGATTCAAACAGCAGCTCGACGAAAGACAATAAGAATGGTACGACGCCGCCCGCGAAAACTCCGAGCCTGACCACGACGCCGAAGCCGACAACCAATAAAACTCCGGTCACGAGCGGAGATACACGACCGCGCCGCAATCCGTAAGTCGAGCGTGTGGGGCAACCGAAATATTTATTTGTGCAACAAAGTAGAGGACAAATTACCGGAATGTTTGAATTAGCTCCTTCGATTTTGTCGGCTGACTTTACGCGGCTGGCGGAAGAAATCCGCGCCGTCGAAACGGGCGGTGCGCGTGTCCTGCACGTTGATGTGATGGACGGGCGGTTTGTGCCGAACATCACGATTGGCTTGCCGGTCGTGAAATCTATCCGCAAAATTACGGATTTGACGATAGATTGTCATCTAATGATTGTCGAGCCTTCGGTTTACGCCGTCGAATTCGTCAAGGCGGGCGCAAATATGGTTTCGGTTCACGTCGAAGCTGACGTTCACCTGCAAAGAACTTTAACGGCGATTCGCGAAGCCGGCGGACAATCGGGAATTGCGATAAATCCGGCAACGCCGCTCGTCGCGCTCGAAGAAGCGCTGCCGTTTGCCGATTTCGTTCTTTTAATGTCGGTCAATCCCGGCTTCGGCGGTCAGAAATTTATTCACACTTCGGTTGATAAGCTGCGCCGTCTGCGCCGGATGATTGACGAACGCGGGCTGCCGACGAGAATTGAAATTGACGGCGGAATCGATGCCGGAAATATCCAGAAAATAGTCGAAGCGGGCGCGGAAATCATCGTCGCCGGCTCGGCGGTTTTCGGCAGGGGAAATCCGACCGAAGCCGCTCGCGAAATGATTGAAGCGGCAACGGTTTGGGTTTAGACATTCGCGATTTGCGATTGCCGATTTGCAATTTTTAGTAAATAAAAATTTAATCGCAAATCGTAAATTGAAAATCGCAAATCAAAGATAAAAATATGTTTTTCAGAAGTAACAAGGCAATTATTATAGGTTTGATTTTAGTTTTGAGTTTTCCGCTCGCGGCTTTTGCACAGCAGTCGAAGCCGAATGAGGGAACGCCCGTGCAGCGGCTCGAAGTGATGCGCTCGAAGCTCGAAACGATGCGGCGCTCGCTGCAAAGTGCGATTTCGGTCATCAAGGGCGAAGTCAAAGAGGACAAAGCTAAAAAAGACGATAAAAATAAACTTGAAACGCCGCTCGGACGGCTTTCCAGTTTGGAAAAGGAAACTTCCGGTCTGCAATCGGAAATCAACAGCCTGCGCGGCAAAGTTGACCGCTCGGAAAAATACGAGATCAGCGATATCGACCAGGCGGAAGAACACGTTCGCGAGCTTCAGGCGGCGGTCGACACCGCTTTGCAGGAAACGGCTTCGCTGCGCGCCAATCCGCAATCGACTGTCGGCGAAACGCGCGATAAGAAGAAAAAGAAAAAATTCTTGGGCATCTTCGGCGGCGGCAACGACGAGTATGAAGAGCTTATCGGCGAAATTCAGCCCGGGCGCGACCGCGAACTGTTTATCGTCGCGACGCGCGAAGTCCGCAAGAATAACTACGAAGTCGGACGCCTGCTTTTCCAGACGATTATTACGACCTATCCCGAATCGCCTTATCTGCCGATGGCAAAGCTCGCGGTTGCCGATTCTTTCTATCTCGAAGGCGGCACCAGCTCGCTGATTCAGGCGGCTGCCGGTTATCAGGAATGGCTGACGTTTTTCCCGACGCATCCTTTGGCAGACCGCGTGCTGCTGAAAATCGCCGAATCGGAAATGCGCCGCATCGGTCTGCCCGACCGCGAAATCGCCAATGCGCGCCGCGCCGAGCAGAAATTGAAAGCCTTTATCCAAAATTACCCGAATTCGTCGTTGCGCCCGCTGGTCGAGGCGCGTTTGAAAGAAGTTCAGGACAATCTCGGGCTGCACAATCTGTACATCGGAAACTATTACTACACGCTTTCGGTGACGCAGAAAAAAGGCGGTTTGAAGGGCGCACAGTCGCGTTACCGCGAAATTCTCGATAAATATCCGAATTTCAGCTTTATGGACGAAGCGCTTTATAAACTGGCGGTGACGTATCTTCTCGAAGAAGAAACCGACCAGGCGGCGCGGTATTTCCAGCAAATCGTGCGCGATTATCCGAACAGCGACTGGTTTGAAAAATCGAAAGACCAGTTAGGAATCATCGGCGCGAAAATTCCCGAAACGGACGCGTCGCGAAATACCGTCGTGCCGCCGGAAAAAGCCTCGTTTATCGCGAATTTCAGAAATCAGCTTTTCGGAATCTACCCGTTGACGATTGATAAAGACGGTGTTTTGATGACTCACGATTTCGATAAATGCAAGTTTGAATTGATTGACAAGGTGATTGAAAACCTCGGCGACGTTCCGGCAACCGACGTTCCGAAAACCCTGACGGCGGTAGTTGCGCCCTGTGAACAGCAGGCGAAAAAGTCCGAAGATTCGAAAGAACAAACGAAACAGGAAAAATAGGTTTCGGGCGTTTAATTTTTAGCGAATGAGCGAAATAAAAGGCGAAAATCTCACAGAACTCGAAAGACGTTACCGCATGACCGTCTTGATTGTTCTGGCACAGATTTTCGCCGTTTTGTTTTTAGTTTTGGCTTCGTGGCTGTTCGTTTCAAAAATCAAGACGAATCTTTCCGAGCGGGATTTTACGACACTCTGGGTGGCGGTTCTGTTTATCGCCGTCGGCAGCTTTATCATGCGGCGGATGTTTTTCAGCTGGGAAAGACTCAAAAACATCGCCGTTCTGAAAGGCGTTTCCGGACTGCTCGGAACATTACAGAGAAATTCGATTATCCTGGGCGTTTTCGCCGTTCTGGTCGGCGGCTTCGGATTCGTGATTTCGATGCTCAGCGGAAATAGCTCCGATATGCTGCGCGCCGGGGTGATTGCGCTCGTCGTTTTTTTGATAAATTTTCCGCGCAAGAAGGTTTGGCGCACGATTGTTGCAAACCTTGAAAAAGTTTAAGAGGTTTATAAATGAATTTTAAAAATATATCCGCCCCGATTTTGACAATCTTAATCGCCTCGACCGGAGCGCTCGCGCAAGCCGGAACCGCAACGCCGCGCCCGACACCGCCGCCGGTTGTCGTCACGACACCGACGCCGAAACTTTCGGAAACTCTCATCAAAAACATCGAAAATTCATCGAAAATCGACGAAATTTCTCGTGAACGCCGCGAGCAGGCATACGCCAAATTGCTCGAAGGTCAGCGCTATTTCTGGAACATGAGCCGCCAGCGCGGGCAAGGCGCGACCAACAGCGTCCGGCTTGCCAAGCAGGCTTTGCAAAAGGCGGTCGAGCTGAATCCTAATCTCGCCGAAGGTTATACGGCGCTTGCCGAGCTTTCTTTGTCGGCGCCGCCGACCGATATTAACGAAGCAATTTCGCTGGCGTCGCTCGCCGTCAAAATCGACCGCAACAATTTCGGTGCCTTGCGTATTTTGTCGCGGCTATACACGATAAAAAGCGGCATCAACGACGGGAAACTCGACGACGCCAACACGCAGAAAGCAATCAGCTCGTGGAAGGAAATCGCCCGGCTCGACCCGCGAAACGCGGAAGCATGGGCATTTCTGAGCGAATTCTATAAACGGACGAACAAACAGGACGACCGCATCTCCGCGCTGCAAAACTGGCAGGGCGCGGCAAATCCGGTCGAGACAAGGTTTTATCGAACGGTTCTGGGAAATCAGGAAAATTTATCGCCCGAAGGCGCGTCTGTCAAGCTCGGCGAAGCGCTGCTCGATGCCGGGCGCGTAGCGGAATCGGTCGAGGTTTTAAACCAGGCAATCTCGGACGACCCGGAAAGCCAGGAAGCTGTCGCGCTGCTCGGTAAAGCGCTCGAAAAAGCCGACGCCCCGACCGCCGCCACCGCCGTCCAAACTCTTCAGCAGGCAATTTACACCAATCCCGAAAATATCGCGCTCGTAATGCTGCTTGCCAAAGTTCAGACACGCGCCGGAAATTCGGTCGAAGCCGCCAAATTTATCAATGATACGGTCGCCAAATTAGCCGAAAAAGACAAGGCTTCAGCCGCTAATTTACAGGTTTCGCTCGGCGATTTGTACAGCGAATCGAACCGTTCGGACGAAGCCGCCACCGCTTATCGAAAAGCCCTGACGATAGCCGGAATCGACCAGAACTCGCTGGCAACCGACAACGAGCGCGAATTTACAATCGGGGTTTTCGATAAAATTATTCGAGCCTATAAATCGGCAAGCCGCTTTACGGAAGCCAAAACGGCGATTGAAGATTCGCGCCGGGTTCTGGGCGAGGAAGATTCGTTCAGCGACCGCCAGCTCGTCGCGCTCTATCGCGAAAACGGCAAAAAACAGGAAGCCCTTCAGACCTTAAAAGCCGCGCGGCTCAGATTTCCCGACGATTACGGCTTTTTGCGGCAGGAAGCCATGGTTTTGACCGAGCTCGGCAGAGTTGACGAAGCCGTCACGATTATCAAATCGCTCATCGGCAAGAAAAAAACGGGCGTACTCTCGCCGATGTACGACGATTTTACGAACTACCTGTTTATCTCGATGCTCTACAGCGATGCCAAACGCGGCAAAGAGGCGGTCGAAGCCGCCAATCAGGCGTTTCAGGTCGCCGGAAGCGACGACCGTAAACAGATTGCTAAACTCAGCCTCGCAACCGCCCAGCAGAATTCGGGCGATTTCAAGGGTGCCGAAACAACGCTTCGGGAAATTCTTTCCGAATCGCCGAATAATCCGGTCGCGCAGAACAATCTCGGCTATTTTCTCACCGAACGCAACGAAAAACTCGACGAGGCTTTGAAACTGGTTCAGGAAGCAATCAAATCAGAACCGGAAAATTCGTCGTATTTAGACAGTTTGGGCTGGGTTTATTACAAGCTCGGGAAGCTCGATTTGGCGGAAGAAAATCTGAAAAAAGCTCTGAAATACGACGCGTCGTCCGCGACGATTCACGAACACCTCGGCGACGTTTATCAGAAACAGGGAAAAATCGAACCGGCGAAAGCCGCCTGGCAAAAAGCCTTGACGCTCGCTTCGGACGCCGAACAAATCGCCGGCATTAAAGTAAAACTGAGCGGAAAAAAGACAAAATAAGCACTTCTCAAAACAATTGATTCTCATAAAAAGGCGGAAATCTTCCGCCTTTTTATTTTGGAAATCGAACACGATTAAAGGTTTTTATTAATAGCAAATTCAAGCCCGATTTTGCTCTTTGTTAAAGAAATCAAACAAAGCCTTATCCGATAAAGGCAAATTCCGCCCCTGCAAAGGCGGAAGGCGCAAAGTTTCGGGTCTCTTTTTCTCGCCGAAGAGATTGTCGAAGCTGCCGAAGTGAGGTTTAATGTATAAAAAATCTTTCCTATTAAAATTCTGTTTATTTTTCGCGCTATTTTTCTGCGCTTTTTCCGTTAACAATTTTTCGCAGAAGAGCATCAAAGCCGAAAAAACCGGCTCGGTCGCCGGCTACGTGCGCGACCGTGAAGACGCCGCCGGATTGGTCGGAAAACGCGTTGCGCCGGCGGAAAACGTTTCTGTGAATTCGTTCGACGAGCCTTCGGACGGGCAGATTTCGGATTTTGAAAAGTTGACCTTCGGGTTGATAAATCAAAAACGTGCCGAAAGCGGTTTGGAGCCGCTCGCGTGGAGCGAAGACGTCGCGAAAATCGCGCGGCTTCATTCGGTAAATATGGTCAGGTTCAGATTTTTCAACCATAAGGGAATCGACGGCAAAATGGTGGACGGACGCGCCGATTCGGTCGGTCTGACAAAATGGACACTGCTCGGCGAGAATATCGCTTACAATCGCGGCTATAAAAATCCGCTCGAAACGGCAGTCGAAAAATGGATGCTGTCGCCGTCGCACCGCGAAAATATTCTTAACGACCGCTGGAAAGAAGCGGCAATCGGCATCGCCGTCGACACGGACGGAACATATTATTTCACACAGGTTTTTATCAAAAGAAGGTAGATTTAAGGCGAAATAACGAAAGGTAAAAGGCAAAACTTGAAGAATAGTTTTGCCTTTTGCCTTTTCACTTTTTTATGCTGAATGAATGACGGATAAAAGTTTCACGCTGCCGAGTTTTGCGAAAATCAACTGGCTTCTGCGAATCCTCGGTAAGCGCGAAGACGGTTTTCATGAGCTTTGCACGATTTTTCAGACCGTTTCGCTCTTTGATGAAATTACTTTTGAGCCGGGCGAGAGTGTCACACTCAATTGCGCCGACGAGATGATTCCGAGTGATGAATCGAATCTCATCGTTCAAGCCGCGCTGCTTTTACAAAAAGAATTCGATGTTAAAGCGGGCGCGAAAATCCATCTTGAAAAGCGAATTCCCGCACCGGGCGGGCTCGGCGGCGGTTCGTCAAACGCGGCGATTGCCCTCGTCGGTCTGGCGACGCTTTGGGATTTGGAAATCGGGTTTGAAAAATTGGTCGAAATCGGCGCGCGGCTCGGTTCGGACGTGCCGTTTTTCCTCTATGGCGGAACGGCTCTGGGAACCGGTCGCGGAGAGGAAATCTTTCCGTTGCAGGATTTAGACGAAAAACTTCTGTTAATCGCGACTCCGCCGGTAAATGTTTCGACCGCGGACGCGTTCGCGCGGACGGGGGCGCCTCGCTTGACAAATGAAACCTCAAAAAGTATTCTCAAAATTTGCCAAAATGAAGCCGCGCGCTTCAATCCGCGGCAAAGAGAGCTTTCAAATGATTTTGAAGAGAGCATTTTCGGCACAGACCCGGAAATCGCGCGCGTGAAGGAAAGACTTCTGAGTTTAGGCGCAAAACAGGCTATTTTAAGCGGAAGCGGCGCAAGCGTTTTCGCTTTGTTTGATAAAGAAGAAACACGGCAAGCAGCACAAAAAGCCCTTGAAGAAGAAACAAACTGGCGAAAGTTTGCCGTAGCAACCGTTTCGCGCGAAGAATATCGCGCGGCATTGAAAAAATGCGAAAGGTTGTTTCCGATTAGTTTCTGAAGATTTTACGTGTTGGGGCGTAGCCAAGTGGTAAGGCACCGGTTTTTGGATCCGGCATTCGTAGGTTCGATTCCTCCCGCCCCAGCCATCTGTTTTTAATCGGAGCGAGTAATCTTTTTACGGATTGCTCGCTATTTTATTGATTTTAAGATTGCGGTTGAGCGCCGCTAAATCTGAAATCCGGAATCGAAATGAGCGTAACAGGCAACATCAAAGTCTTTTCGGGCAATGCGCATAAACTTTTAGCGGCGGAAATCTGTCGTCACCTGAGCTGTGATTTGGGAAAAGTGAGCACGGAAAGATTCTCGGACGGCGAGTTTAACTTTCAAATCGGCGAGAACGTGCGCGGAACGGACGTTTTTATCATTCAGCCGACCTGCCCGCCGGTCGATCAGAATTTGATGGAGCTGCTGATTATGATTGACACTTTCGTTCGCGCTTCGGCGGAACGCGTGACGGCGGTTATTCCGTATTTCGGTTATGCGCGTTCGGACAAAAAAGACCGTCCGCGCGTTCCGATTGCCGCTAAGCTGGTTGCCAATCTGATTACGACGGCAGGCGCGCAGCGGATTCTGACGGTTGATTTACACGCTTCGCAGATTCAGGGATTTTTTGATATTCCGGTTGACCATCTTTACGCCGCGCCGGTCATTGTCGAGTATTTTCAAAATAACCCGATTGAAAATATGATTGTCGTCTCGCCCGATACGGGCGGTGCCGAACGCGCGCGCGCTTACGCGAAAAGATTGAACACGACCTTGGCGTTGTGCGATAAGCGGCGCGAAAAGGCGAACGTTGCCGAAGTTATGAATATCGTCGGCGACGTAGCCGGCAAAAATTGTTTGATAATTGATGATATGTGCGACACGGCGGGCACGATTTGTAAGGTGGCGGAAGCTTTGAAAAAAGCCGGTGCCGACCAAATCTACGCCTGCTTTTCACATGCGGTTTTGTCCGGAAAGGCAATCGAAAATATCACCGGTTCGCAAATTAAAAAGGTAATTATTACCAACACGATTCCGCTTTGCGAAAAAGGCAAGGTTTTAGAAGAACAGGGGCGCGTCGAAGTTTTAAGCATCGGTACGCTGCTGGCAAAAGGAATCAAATCAATTCACGACGAGACAAGCGTTTCGTCATTGTTTATTTAAACGGCGGTCGGTGGTCGGTGGTCAGTGGTCAGAATAATCTGATTCCAATTGACCACCGACCACCGACCACCGACCACTGAAAATATATGGCAGATAAAGTTGTAATAAAAGCAGAAAAAAGAGAGAATCGCGGCAAAAACGATTCGCGCCGGTTGCGCACCGAAGGGAAAATTCCCGTGTCGATTTACGGCGGGGGCGAAGATGCGGTGGCGGCGGTTGCCGAATTAAAGGATTTGGCGGCGATTTTACGAACGGAAACCGGTGTTAATACCGTGTTTTCACTTGACGTTGCCGGTGTCGGCGCGCACGACGTGATTTTCCAGGACCGTCAGATAGACTCGGTTAAAGGTCGCCTGCTGCACGCGGATTTACGCCGCATCGCAAAAGGCGAAAAATTGGAAATGACCGTTCCGGTTCATCTCGTCGGCGAAGCGCCGGGATTATCTGAAGAAGGCGCGGTTTTGAACCAGCCGCTGCACGAAATCAAAATTCTGGTCGAGCCGGCAAACGTTCCCGACGCGATTGAAGTTGACGTTTCGAATTTGAACGTCGGCGAATCGATTCACGTTTCGGACGTTAATTTCGGACGCGGCATCGAAGTGCATGCAGCGCCGGAAACGGTTCTGGCTTCGATTGTCATCGTTCGTGAAGAAGAACTCGAACCGCAGACGGCTGAAGCCGGCGAACCGGAAATAGTCGGTGACGAATCCGGTGAAGCCGAAGGCGAATCAAAAAGCGAATAGTAGTTTTGAGTTCCGCTTTCAGGCAGAGATTCTTTTCGAGAATCAGCCAACTGAAGCCGTTGGGACTCAAAACTTAAGTTATGGATGCGCTTTCTGAAAAAAAATGGCTGGTTGTCGGTCTCGGAAATCCGGGTTTGCGGTATGAAAAAACGCGTCACAATCTCGGGTTCATGCTGATTGACAAGCTGGCGCAGAAGCTTCAGACACAGGTTCGGCGCGAAGAATGCCGCGCTTTAATCGGGCGGGGTTCAATTGATAATCAAACAATCGAGCTGGTCAAGCCGCAGACTTTTATGAATCTGAGCGGTGAAGCCGTTAGCTGTCTGGTTAAAAAATCAGACCGCGCGCTTGAAAAGATGATTGTGATTTCGGACGATCTGGCGCTGCCGTTCGGCAAAATTCGCCTGCGTCCGAAAGGCACGCACGGCGGGCAGAACGGTTTGCGGTCGATTATCGATTGCCTGAAAACGCAGGATTTTACGCGTCTCAGAATCGGTATTCAGCCCGAACATGCGGTCGGAAGCGCAAGCGATTTTGTTTTGGGAACTTTTTCCAAAAGCGATTTCGCGGAAGTTGAAAATATTTTGGAAACGAGCGTCGATGCGATTTTCGAAGTCGTTAGAAACGGGGTCGAAAAAGCGATGACGCAATTTAATTAAACCTTCTTGCTTTATTCGAAAGGATAAAGCTAGAGAGCCAAAAGGAGGAAAAGAAATTGGCAAATAGAGTATATGAAGTAATGTATATCGCGCAGCCGGATACGGTGGACGATGATATTGCGAAATTAAATGAAGCAATCACGAGTTTAGTGGAAAAAGGCGGCGGAACCGTTTCGGTCGTCGAAGGTTGGGGACGCCGTCGAATGGCATATCCGATTAACAAGAAAACCGAAGGTTACTACCAGTTGTTGGAAATCGACGGTTCGGGGCAGGAAATTGCCGAATTAGAGCGCCGGTTTCGTGTTAACGATTTGATTATGCGCTACATGACCGTCCGCGTTGACGAAGACCGCAAAGCGGCGGACAAAAGACGCGCGAAACGCGACCGCCGCAAGACGAACCGCACTGGAAATGCTTTCGGCAGAAACAACGATTCGGACGCAAATGATGATGCGCAGGACGCATAAAATAGGAGTTTAAGACAAAAATGGACAGAGATAATTTTATTGAAGATGATTTGAATCTGGACGTCAACATCGACTCGGAAATCGAGAAAATGCCGCGCCGTTTTCAACGCCGTCGTCCGCGCCAGCTCGTTCCCGATTACATCGATTGGAAGGACGTAGATTATTTGAGACGCTTTATTCCCGAGCGCGGAAAAATCATGCCGCGCCGCATTTCGGGCGTCACGGCGAAAGACCAGCGCCGCATTGCCAAAGCAATCAAGCGCGCCCGGACGATGGCTTTACTGCCGTTCGTCGCGGACTAAACAGGAGGATTTACAGAACAATGGCAAATACAACAGTTCTTTTACGCGAAGATATTGAGACTTTGGGCGGACGCGGCGAAATCATTAAAGTGAAAGCCGGTTACGCGCGCAACTATCTTTTGCCGCAGGGCTTGGCAACGCTGGCTACAAAAGGCAACGTCAGGCAAATCGAGTTGGAGCGCTCGGCGCTTTTGAAAAAAGCCGCCGTCGAAAAAGAGACCGCCGAGCTTCAAGCCGGACAGATGGGCGATATTTCGCTCCTCTTCACCCGCAAGGCAGGCGAACACGGACATCTTTTCGGCTCGGTCACTTCCATGGATGTTGCCGAAGCCATAAAGGCGAAAGGCTACGAAATTGACCGTCGCAAAATCGTTATGAAAGACGCGATTAAAGAGACGGGTGATTTCACGGTCGGCGTTAAGCTGCACCGCGAAGTGACGCTGCAAATCCCGGTTACGGTTCGCGCCGAAGGCGAAGCACCGGCACCGGCGCCGGCTAAGGAAACCGTGCCGGCAGAAGCGGCTGCGGAAGAAACCGAAAGCTAAAGATTTAAACAAAATAAACCGGTAAATAATTTAGCTTTTTTGCCGGTTTTGTAATAGAATCAAAGACTGCAAAATTAAAAACATTGCAGTCTTTTTTTGACGGCAAAATCCGAAAGCAACCCATATTTAACTTTTCTATTTCAGCAGTTCTGACGGACAACTGGCAACGTACAATCGACTTTAATAAATGTATCCTGAAGCGACGCGCGAGCAGTATTTAGAAAAACCTCTTCCGAGCAGTGCCGAGAGCGAGCGCGTGATTCTGGGCGCGATTCTGCTTGATAATCAGCTCATTACACAGGCAATCGAAAAGCTCTCGCCCGACGATTTCTACTCGCCGCTTCATCGCCGAATTTATAAAGCGATGACCTCGCTGTTTGAGCGCAGCGAGCGAATCGACCCGATTCTTATCGGCGAAGAACTCAAAAAAGACGGCTCGATTGATTCGATCGGCGGAATTGCGTCCATCACGAACCTGACTTACGGGTTGCCGCATTTTTCCGATATTTTCGATTACGCGAAAGTCGTCAAAGATAAATCAATCGTCCGCAATCTCATAAAAGTCTGCAATCAAATCACGAGCGAAGCTCTCGCGGAGGAAGAGGATGCAAAGGACGTTCTCGACAATGCCGAAAAAATGATTTTTGCGTTGGCGGACGAACGAACCCGGCAGGGCTTCACGCACATTCAACCGATTGCCGAAACCGTGCTCGCAAAAGTGCAGGAATTCGCCAAACGCGAAACGCACGCGCTGACCGGATTATCAACCGGTTTTCGAGATTTGGACGAAAAAACTTCAGGTTTGCAAAAGACCGATTTAATTATCGTCGCGGCTCGTCCCTCAATGGGAAAAACGGCGCTCTGTCTGACGCTGGCACAAAATGCGGCGATTTTGGAAAAGGCGGTCGTGGCGGTTTTTTCGCTTGAAATGTCGAAGGAACAGCTCGTCATGCGAATGCTCTCCTCGGAAGCCAAGGTTGATGCGCACCGGTTTCGCACGGGCTATTTGACGCGCGACGAATGGGGCAGATTGGCGGAAGCCATCGGAACGCTCTCCGAAGCGAAGATTTTTATTGACGACACCGCCGGAATTTCGGTACTTGAAATGCGCGCCAAAACGCGCCGCCTGGTTGCCGAACAGAAACGGCTCGATTTAATCGTCGTCGATTATATGCAGTTAATGTCCGGCTCGAAGCGCACCGAATCGCGCCAGCAGGAAGTTTCGCAGATTTCGCGCGAATTAAAGTCGCTGGCGAAAGAATTACAGGTTCCGGTGGTGGCGCTCTCGCAGCTTTCGCGCGCGCCCGAAGCGCGAAATCCGCCCCGACCGATGATGTCGGATTTACGCGAATCGGGTTCCATCGAACAGGACGCCGATGTGGTGGCGTTTATTTATCGAGAGGATTATTACAAGCCGACCGAGGAAAATCAGGGCATTGCCGAGCTTTTGATTTCAAAACAGCGCAACGGTCCGACCGGCACGGTAAAGTTGGCATTCTTGAAAGAATTTACGAGGTTTGAAAATTATTATGGAGAATACGACAGTGGCAGCAGCGAGTGAGGATTTGCGATATCCGGTCGGCGAATTTGAAAAACCGTTCGGGATGACGCCCGAACGGCGCGCGGAATTTATTCAAATAATCAAGGATTTGCCGGAAAAAATAACGGCAGCGGTCGAAGGTTTGACCGCTGAACAGCTCGACACGCCGTATCGTCCCGAAGGCTGGAGCGTCAGGCAGACAGTTCATCACGTCGCCGACTCGCACATGAATTCGCTGACTCGCTTCAAGCTTGCTTTGACGGAAGAGAATCCGACCATTCGACCGTATTTTGAAGACCGCTGGGCGCTTCTGGCGGATAATAAACTTCCGGTTAACGTATCGCTCAAAATCATCGAAGGCATTCACGAGCGCCTTGTTTCGATACTCGAATCTCTATCGGAAGATAATTTCAAACGGACTTTGATTCATCCCGATTCCGGCGCATGGACGCTCGACGGATTTCTCGCGCTTTATGCTTGGCACAGTCGTCATCACACGGCGCATATCACGCGGCTTCGCGAGCGAAATGGCTGGTAACGCAAACAATCAAAATTAAAAATGCAACATTGCTAAAAACCAATTTTGACGCCGTTTTTTGTTAAGGCGGCGTTGATGAGCCGGGCAAATTCCAGGGCATTTGCGCCGTCGCCGTGAATGCAGATTGTCTCGGCTTTAAGCGCAACTTTTTCGCCGCCGGTCGCCGTCACCGTCTGGTCGAAAATCATTTCCAGAACCTGCGTGATTGCGTCTTTCGAGTCGTGAATCAAAGCGTCGGGCGCGGCGCGCGGCGTGAGCGAGCCATCCGGCTGGTAGGTTCGGTCGGCAAAGGCTTCCGAAGCGGTTTTTAAGCCTAAGGTTTCGGCTTCCGTAATCAATAAACTTCCCGAAAGCCCGTAAAAGATTAAATTTTCGTCCGCGCGCCGGACGGCTTCGGCAATCGCGACCGCGGTTTCCGCGTCGCGTGCTGCCTGATTATAGAGCGCGCCGTGCGGTTTGACGTGATTGAGCCGCGCGCCGAACGCTTCGCAGATGCCTTTGACGGCTGAAATTTGATACAGAACGATATCAAAAATCTCGCGCGCCGACATTTTCATTTCGCGCCTGCCGAAACCCTGAAGGTCGGGGAATGACGGGTGCGCGCCGATTTTAACACGCTTTTCGATTGCCGTTTCGACCGTTTTTCTAATAACCGAGGCGTCGCCGGCGTGAAAGCCGCAGGCAATATTGACGGACGAAACGTAATCCATCAGCGCGGTATCACTGCCCATCCGCCACGCGCCGAAACTTTCGCCCATATCGCAATTTAAATCAATTTCAAACATTGAGAGATTATTTAACGCAAAGCTACAAAGACGCAAGCGCGCAGCGAATTTTACCGGAGATTGACAGCGGTTTTCATTAAATTCAAATCTCCTTCGAACCGCACCTGAAGTTTTTCGGCGTCCGCCTGCGAAATTAAATGAAAAGCGACCTTTTCGTTTGCGCCGAGCTGTGCCAGAAGCGGTAAATCCGTGGCAATAACGTTCGCGATGCGCGGATAACCGCCGGTCGTTTGATGGTCAGCCATCAGGACAATCATCTGCCCATCCGGCAGAAGCTGAATCGTGCCGAAATTGGCGGCGGACGAAACCATCTCTTTTGGTTCGAGCAGATAAAGCGGCGCGCCCGCCAGCCGAAAGCCCATGCGGTCGGAGTTAAGCGTGATTGTAAAATTTTTCGTCTGAAAATTCTCCCGGCTGATTGCCGTTAACGATTCGAATTCCGCACCGGCGATGGCGCGGACGGTCGGAAATTTCGAGTAGAAGGGAATCAGCGAGCCGGAAATTCTGATATTTGCGGGTTGCGGTTTATGTGCTGCGATTTTATTGAAGAGAATCCGGTCGCCGGCTTTTAACTTTCTGCCGTGAAAACCGCCGATTTCGGCTTTCAGATTCGTGCTCGCGCTGCCGAGCCAATTTTCGACTTTGAAACCCTCTTTGATTGAAAGATAAGCCCGGCTGCCGAAAATCTTTTCATCAAATTTCAGTCCGAAACCTTTTTCGGCAAAATGCATCCGCCAGTTTTCCGCCGGTTCGCCGTTTAATGCCGCCGAAAAATCCGCGCCGCCGAGCGCGAAAACCGCCGCCTCTTCAAACACGATTTCCGGCGCGGGAAAATGCATTTCGAGCACCGCCGCCGAGGGGGCGTTGCCGAGCAGCGTATTAATAAGCCGGACGGCAATTTTGTCCATCGCGCCGTTTTGATTGATGCCGAATTGGCGAAAACCGCTTCTGCCCAAATCCTGCACGGTCGTTAAAATGCCCGGTTTGTTTACCAGAATACTCATCTGTTTAAGGCGTAAAATTTTACCAAATCGCCCGCGGCGAGCGCGCACGGATTTGTTTCGAGCGGCGTGAAAAGCTGAAATCCGGTCCTGCCGATAATTTGCCAGCCGCCGGGCGAATCGAATGGATAAATTCCGGTTTGCCTGCCCGCGATTCCGACGCTGCCCTGCGGAACAACCAGTCGCGGCGCCGATTTTCGCGGCGCCGCGATTTTCTCGCTGACTTCGCCCATGTAGGCAAACGCGGGCAAAAATCCGAGCATGAAAACACGATACACGGCAGCCGTGAAGATTTCGATTACTTCGGCGGTCGATAAATCGCTATGCGCCGCTACAAAATCCAAATCGAGCGCGACCGCGGCGCTGAAATCGACGGGGATTTCAACAAATTGCGGTTCGGTTAGTGTGGATTTAGATAAATTTTGCAAAGCGTTTTCGGCTAGTTTGCGAACAGCTTCGAAAGCCGTCGTAAATTCGGGAAAGTTGCGTCTGACCTGTGACGGGTCATAAAAAACGGTCACGGAGGCGTACGCCGGAACGGTTTCGATAAATCCGGCAAAGCGATTTTCTTCAAAATATTTTGCCAGGCGGACGGCTTTTTCGTTTAACTCGACCGAGATTGCGTTGCCGAATTCGACGGTTAAAGCGTCAGTTCCGAGCGGGAAAAAATTGTAGTTGTTTGGAGCGAAAACGGCAGTCACGATTTGATAAAATTGTGACAAGTTTATCAAATAAACCCCAATAAAAGAAATACTGTAAGTCTTCGGAAAAGCAGATAACTAATCGCTCGCAGCCGGTAACCGCAAATCGCTGCCGGCTCTCAGTTTTCATCCGAGATTAGAAAAGCTTTATCGTTGGCGCTGTTTCGGGTCGAGATATTCGCGCAGCCCGTCGCCGATAAAATTAAAGGCGAGAACGGTCAGCGCGATTGCGATGCCCGGGATAAATAAAACGTGCGGCGCAATTTGCAGAACCGTCTGGAAACCGATTTGCTGCGCGGTGTTAATCATCGCTCCCCACGAGGGCGCGGGCGGCGGAACGCCAAGCCCGAGAAACGAGAGCGACGCTTCGGATAAAACCGCGCCCGCCATTCCGAGACTTGCCTGAACAATCAACGGCTGGACGGCGTTCGGCAGAATATGCGTAAAGAGAATTCGCATATTGCTGGCGCCGAGCGCGCGCGCGGCTTGGACAAAATCGTACTCGCGCACTTTCAAAACCTGTCCGCGCATAACGCGCGCGTAACCGACCCAGCCGATAATGCAGAGCGCGAAAATTAATTTTTCGAGTCCCGCACCGAGAAACGCGACCACCGCAATCGCCAGCAGAAGTCCGGGAAACGCGAGAAAAACGTTAAAAAAATAACCCGATAAAACCTTATCGACCCAGCCGCCGTAAAAACCGGCAATCGCGCCGATAATCATTCCGATAACCGAGGAAACGAGCGTCACGATAATTCCGACTTCGAGCGAAATCCGCGCGCCGTAAACAATTCTCGAAAACAAATCGCGCCCGAGATCGTCGGTTCCCAAAAGATGACCGTTCGTAAAGATGGGCATGAAGCGTTGTGCCGTATTGTCGGTGTAAATGTCGTGCGTCGCGATAAACGGCGCAAAGACCGCCGCGATAATTAAAACGGCAGTAATGGCGATTCCGATGTAGGCTAAACGATTCAAGATAATCTGATTCGCGGGTCGAGCCAGCGGTAAACAAGGTCAGTTAAAGAATTTGCCAAAATATAAGTGACGCTGATGACGAGCACGCAGCCCTGCACGAGTCGGTAATCACGCGTTCCGATTCCGTCTTTTAAAAGCAGAAGTCCCAAGCCCTGCCAGCTGAAAATCGTTTCGGTGATGATTGCGCCCGCCAGTAAAACGCCGAGCTGCAGACCGAGAATCGTGACGACCGGAATCAGACCGTTTTTCAAAACGTGTTTGTAAACCACTTTGCGCTCGCTCAAGCCTTTCGCGCGTGCCGTGCGGACGTAATCTTCACCGAGTTCTTCAATGACCGAGCTGCGCACCATGCGCGTCAAAATCGCCGATAGCGCCGCGCCTAAAGTAATCGCGGGCAAAACGATGTCTTCCGGATTAGTGTTGCCGGTGGCGGAAAAAATCGGCAGTTTGACGGCGAAAATGTAAACCAGAAACGGACCGATAACGAAACCCGGAAGCGAAATTCCGAGAAGCGCAAACACGGACGAAAAATTATCAATCAGCGAGCCTTTGTTTGTTCCCGCCAGCACGCCGAGCGGAATGGCAATCAAAATAGCGATAAACATTGCCGCGACGGCAAGTTCAATCGTGTTCGGATAGCGCTCGAAAATCATATTCAGGACCGGTCTGCCGGTCTTAAATGAAGTTCCCAGGTCGCCCGTCAAAACGCCTTTCCAGTAATTCATATAGCGATTGTCCGCGCCGTGCCATTTGAATCCGCCGTTTTCGGAATCGTAAGAAAAGAAAAATCCCGGTTTGTCGAGTCCGTGCCGGACGCGGAAATCGTTGATTTGTTCGGCGGTTGCGTTGTCGCCGAGAACGGCAATCGCCGGGTCGCCCGGCACAAGCTCGATAAGCAGTGTGACAAGCGACACGACCGTCCAGACAACCAGCAGCAGCAAGCCTGCCTGCCGCAAAAAATTAAGGATTTTATATTTCATTTAAAAGCCGGGGAAGTAAAGCGCTTTTCGTAAAACTTCTATCCGTCTAACTTTAGCAAAACCGTTTAACTGTTCCAAGTTCGGAGTTCAGAGTTTAGAGCCGGACTGTTTCAGCTTCGGAAATCTAAACCCTGAACTCTAAACTAAATTTTAGTGCCGGTGTGCAAAGCGGCGATGCCGCCGGTCAGGTTTTTGTATTCGACATCCGAGAAACCGGTCTGCTGCATCATTTTGACCAAGCCTTTCTGGTCGGGAAAACGCGAAACCGAGTCGGGCAGGTATTCGTACGCGCCGCGCGAACCGCTGACCGCGCCGCCGATGCGAGGCAGAATCTGCGTGAAATAGAGATTGAAAATCTGTTTGAAACCCGGCACGACCGGCGTCGTAAATTCCAGAATTGCCAGCCGCCCGCCTTTTTTCAGGATGCGGTGAAGCTCGATTAAACCGTCCTGCCAGTTTGAAAAATTCCGCAAGCCGAAGGCGATTGTCACCGCATCGAAAGCGTTGTCGGCAAACGAGAGATTCATGCCGTCGGCTTCGATGTAGGAAATCGCCGTCTGATTTTTCGCGTTTTTATCGAACGCGATTTCGAGCATCGGTCGGCAAAAATCCGTGCCGACGACTGTTGCACGCCCGGCGGTTTGCAGCTCGACCGACAAATCGCCCGTCCCGCAGGCAACGTCCAGAACGAGCGCGTCTTCGCGGTCTAAAACGTCCTTTAGTTTTTTCGAAACCAGACGCCGCCAGCGTTTGTCGGTGTTGACGGACAGGAAATGATTTAAAAAGTCGTATTTTTTCGCGATTCCCGAAAACATTTCGCGCACGGCGCGGGCGTGTTCGAGTTCGCGAGCGGTTCGTTCAGTCGGCATTTTAGTTGTTTTGTTTTTGTTCCTGCTGTTTGGTCAATGAAACGGTCACGGTCGGCTGTTTCCGCATTTTTTCTTCGACTCTCTGCACGTCCGATAGCGTGACGGCGTTGATTTTCTGCAACTCGTCTTTTGCCGAAACCAGTTTATAAGTTTCAGCGTCGAGCCATACATCCAGCAAACCGGAAGGCGTCAGAGTTTTTTGTTGAAAGTCGGTAAAAATGCTTTGTTTGACTGTCTCAAAATCCGCCTGCGTAATCGGTTGAAAAACCGTTTTTCCGTCAGCAGAGAGTCCGAAAGCGGCGCAGGAGCCGCTCGAAACGGGAAGATTTTCGGTCGCCGTCACGTTTTTTCGAATGTAATAAATTCCGCGTAAAAGATGCGGTTCGTAACTGAGTTCGCCGGTTTGCGAAGCCGCGTTAAAACAATATTTCTGCTTCCAGATTTTGGATAAAGCCTGGGTTGCCCAGTAATCCCTGTCGCTGCGTCCGACCGTATCAATTGCCGTCGTAATATAGGTTTTATCAATATTCGGCATCTCGACTTTGACCTGATTCGCCGTCGGAGCGTCGGGCTGAGCAAAGGTCGCCGGAACTTTTTTGTCCGATTTGAGCCAGCCGCCGAAAAGCCGCTTGGTCGCGCGAAGCGCAAAATCGGCATTGACGTTTCCGCTGATGGCGATTGTCGCGTTATCGGCGGTAAAAAACTTCTGTTCCGCCAGCAGGATGTCGGCAAAATCTATTTTCGCAAGGCTTTCCGAACTTCCGAGCTGCGGTCTGCCGTACGGAAAATTCCCGAAAAGTCGTTTGGCAACAGTTTGGTCGGCAACGTAAGAAGGATTATTTTCGAGTCCTTTGACACGGGCAAGCAGCGCCGCGCGGACTTTTTCGGTCGTTTCCTTGTTGATTTGCGGATTCGTGACGACCGGCGCGAGCGTTTCGAGGACGGTTAAAAATTTGTCGGCGTCGGCGGTCGTATTGATTTGAATGTAATCGTAATTGGTGACGATTTCAAAGCTTCCGTTTAAATCTTCAGCAAAAAATTCTTTCGTCGATTCGGTCGGAAACAGAATGTCGGAAAGAAGCTGCATGACGCCTTCTTTAGCGAACGGGTCAAACGCCGAACCGCTGTGAATACGAAGTTTAACCGTCACTTTCGCGGCTTTCGCATCGTTCCACACCAGCAGCCGAGTGCCGTTTAAAAGTCTGCTCTCGCGCGGCGCGGGAAAGGTTTGCGCCCGGGCATTGAGGCAAACAAACGCCGTCAGAAGCAAAAGGAGCGCAAAATTTTTGAAATATTTATTGAATTTCATTTGTTTAAGTATTACAGAAAACAGAAACGGTTTACATTAGTTGCCGAAAATATATTTTTGCGTTGTCAGTCGCGTAAAAATAAAATCGACGGATTTTACTCTCGCAAAAAGAAAATTTTAGTGAGTGACAGGCATCGCGTCAAACGAAAATCGCATCTAGTTAGTTGTTTCCAAAGATGTTAAAAAACCGAATATTCTTACCCGAAAATATCAGGCATCTGGAAAAATATGAAAATCGCGTTATAATTACAGTTGGTGGTTAATTTTTTTTAGTTTAATAAACAGTAAAGTTTGAGAGGCTTTAGAAATGGGAAAAGTAGTTAAATATTGTAGCGCCTGTGAAGAAGGCTTTGCCGAGAAATTCGGTTTTTGTCCGAATTGCGGAGCGACATTGACAGCTTTTGAAATGAATCCGTTGGATGCAAAACTAGCAGAAAACGGGAAAACCGAACCGGTTCAGAAATTTGTAGAAACAGCTCCATCACCGGTCAAGGAAACTACGGCACAGGCTCCGCAAATTGCCGAAACACAAAATTTTTCAGCGGCTGCCGCTATCGAAAACGAACCGGTAAACAATACCGGGGCTTTCGAGTTTGGCGACGAAGTTTTTGAAGAACCTTTCGAAGAGCAGGAATCCTTTAAAGCGCCTGAACCGGCGAGAAACGAAACCGTCAACGAAAATCTTTATGCGGCGACTAATAAGGTCGCGGCGGATGAAACGCCGAGTGAACCGATTCCGCACTACGAATACGACGGTGGTTATGCGCCGACAATCGTGGTCGAGAAAAACGTCAAGCAGCGCAACACGTTGTTGCTCGGCGCGTTTGCGCTTTGCGCTACCGTTTTGCTCGGCAGCTATCTTTACTCGATGTTTAATAAGTTTTTAGACATTGCCGCGATTGAAACGCCCGATTTGCTGGCGTATGTCGGCGAGGTTGACCCGACTCCGATTGAAATTGAACCACCGCCGAAGAAAGACAATGACAAAGGCGGCGGCGGCGGCGGCGGCGGTAAAGACGAGCCGACTCCGGCATCGAAAGGACGCGAAGCCACGCAGGTTGATAATCCTTTGTTTGCGCCTTCAATCAGCTACACGAAAGTTACTAATCCCGACATTGCGATTCAAGCCGCAACCAAGGGAAATCGCCCGGCTCCGCAATCGGATGAACCGTACGGTCTGAAAAACGGCGGAAATTTCCCGTCCGACGGTGACGGAACCGGCGGCGGACAGGGCGGCGGTCGCGGTCGCGGTCAGGGCGGCGGCAACGGCGACGGTCTCGGCAACGGTAACGGTTCGGGCTACGGGAATGGAAACGGCAACGGTAACGGCAACGGCAACGGCGACGGCGATGGCGACGATGGACCGGTCGTGAAGAAACCGCAGCCGGTCGGACCGACCATCGGCGTACAGATTCTTTCAAAACCGCGCGCGAATTATACGGATGCGGCGCGCCAGAATCAGATTCAAGGCAAAGTCGTTCTCCGCGTGACCTTCTCGGCAAACGGCTCAATCGGCGCGATTTCGGTAATCAGCGGTTTGGGCAATGGTTTGACGGAACAGGCGATTGCGGCGGCGCGCGGCATTAAGTTTGAACCGGCAAAACGCAGCGGCGTGGCTTATTCGGTAACGAAACCGGTTGAATATACGTTTACGATTTATTAATATTATTTACAATCCTCTGTAGTTTTTGTGAGTCGAAGAGCGCTTCGACTCACTTTTTTCTGGTTAAAATGCGGAAGGCGCGCCGTCGCCGATAAGGGCGCTGAAACGTTTATTTTATACGCCCTGACCGGCGACAGCATGCTTTGGGCAAAATACCTTATTGGCATAGATGAGCATTCAAAAATTAAAGATTCACAACCGAACAGAGAAGATTTCCGTTTGAGTAGCCGAGGATTTACAATTAGCACGCCGGACATTCATAGGTATATGACGAAGATTCATAATTGCACGACACGGCTTCACGATTGAACATTGGCAAGCGGATAACGAAGATTTACAATCGATTGGCAATAATTAACAGCCTTTTGACGAGGATTGACAGTCAAATATTAAAGCGGAAAAAAAGGGGCTTTGCGAATATTCGCAAAGCCCCTTTTTTTTCTTAAGGATTAAATGAACTAACGGTAAATGTGTTGACCATTGTTATTACGCCATTCATTTTCGAAGTATGTCGCATCTTCGTCGTTGCGCGGGTTGACACCCATCACCATGCCGCCGTTGCGAATTCCTTCGTCATACAATTTCGCGCGGTCTTCGGGAATTCCCGAACCAATCAACGCGCCGACTAATCCGCCGGTCAAACCGCCAGCGCCCGCGCCGGCAAGAGCCGCGGCAAGTGGTCCGGCAACAACCAAGCCTAAGCCCGGCAGAATAACGTTTGTTCCGATTGCCGCAATGCCTGCGATAATCGCGCCGAGCGTTCCGCCGATAGCCGAACCGGCACCTGCGCCTTCGAGCGCTTTGCTGCCGAGGTCGGTCGTGTTATCGTCGTCATCCGAAAACCAGCTGTTGCGGGTTTGGTCGGACATCATCACATTAACGTCATCGTTCGTATAACCACGGTCTTTAAGTGAAGTATAAGCCCGTTCCGCACTGTCACGGTCGTTGAAAAGTCCCGTCAACATTTGGTTTTGGCTTTGACGCGCCGCGCCGTAATTAGCCTGCGCTTCGCCTTCACGTTCGGTTGCCGCGTCGCCGGTCACACTTCCGTAAGCGTCTTTGACATTACCTTCGACTCTGTCACCGATACCCGAAGCTTCTTCACGCACTGTTCCCTGTCCATCGTTAATCATAAAAATTTCCTCCTTGATATTTTGAGCTTTGTAGCCTGAATAACATTAAAGCAATGAACGTGCCAAAAAAAAGGCGGCGGATAAAAGCAATAAAATAAAGGTTTTTACGATGGTGGTTAAAAATTAAAAAAGCGTTAGTGTTTCGATTCCAATCAGTTTTAATGTATGAATTCGGTATTTCCCAAGACCTGCGTTTTGTTATCGACAAAAAGTGTTCTATCTTAGGCTTTGATTTCACCCCGAGAAAAAATTATGAAAACTTTTGTTTCTGCGTTTATCTTTATATTTATGTTGACATTTTCGGGTTTCGGACAGGCAAACGAGGCAAATTACCGTGTTTTCGACGCGAAGGGCAATTCATCGAGCCTCGAAAAAATTCTCGAAGCAGCCGGGCAGGCAGACGTCGTTTTTCTGGGCGAACAGCACGACGATGCGACCGCGCACGCGCTCGAATTACAGATTTTCAAAGCCGCATTCGAAAAATACGGCAAGGAGAGAAAAGTCGCGCTTTCGATGGAAATGTTCGAGCGCGACGTGCAGGTTGTCGTTAATGAATATCTGAATAACCTGATTTCCGAAAGCCATTTTTTGCTCAGCGCGCGCCCGTGGAACAATTACAAGCAGGATTATCGCCCGCTGGTCGAGCTTGCCAAAACCGGGAAACTACCCGTGATTGCGGCTAACGCGCCGCGCCGTTACGTCAACATGGTCTCGCGCGGCGGCAGGGAAACGCTCGACGCGCTCTCGCCGGAAGCCAAAAAATGGCTCGCCCCTTTGCCATACAATCAGCCATCAGAGGTTTATGCCGGGAAATTCAAAGCCTTGATGGGCGGAAGTCCCGAATCCGGCATGGGAATCAACAAAATCCTCGATTCGCAAACGCTCTGGGACACGACCATGGCTTACTCAATCGCCGAATTTCTGAAGGAAAATAAACAGGCGCTCATCGTACATCTCAACGGCGCGTTTCACACCGAAAATCGTCTCGGAACAGCCGAGCAGCTTTTGAAATTTCGCCCGAAGACAAAATTTATCGTCATCACAATGCGTTTCGAAGAAGATTTTACAAAATTCGACAATGCGAAACACGAAAACCTCGGCGATTTCGTAATTCTGACCGATTCAAAAGTCCCGCGCAGTTTCAAACAACAGTAAAAAAGCAGACGGTCGGGCAGCGGCAGTCGGCAGTTAAAATCCTAACTTCACGGATTTTAACTGCCGACTGCTATTTCCATCTGCTGAAAAACTCAGGCAATTTTCAACAATCATAGTTTGGTATTGATAAAAGATGTTGACCGATTTTGAATAATTGTACTAAAATATTATAGCGAAAAATTTCGCTTGCAATTCCCGCTCTATCCGAAAAATCCCCTCAAGATGAGAAAAAAAATTAGCTTAATCTATTTCGTCGTATTCACGCTGCTGGCAGTCGGGCTCTTGCCGCTATTGCTGACGAGTTGGACGCTGTCAGACCGCAGCGCGAAGGAATTGCGCGCCGTCGAGGGTCGCTATCAAACGCAATTGGTACAGGATAAAGCACGCCAAATCGAGCTTTTCGGGCAGCGCTACGCCGATTTGGTCGGAAGTTTCGCCAAGGCTTTGGAGCTTTCCGACGATTTTTCGGTGCTTTCATCACAGAAGACGGAGGAAAAGCTCGGGGCAACGCTCAAGGAAAATCCGTATCTGCTGGCGCTTTACATCAAACCCGTCGGCAGTGAATCGCTTTCGGTGTTTCGCTCCGAGCAATTAAAACGGGAAGAAATCGAAACGCTTGCCAATGCGATTTCCCAAAAAGCCGAAAGCCGAAAACTGGTTTTCGGGCAGCCGCAAAAAATAAATTCGAGCGGCGAGCTGGTTCAGGCGGTCGCCTCCCCGGTCGTTATCAACAATAATGTTTCGGCGTTCGTCATGGCGGTTGTCTCGTTGCGCGAAATTTCGCGGATTATGGCGGAAACCAAACCGTCGAGTGAAGAGGAATTGTGGAAGGCGGGATTGCCGATAATTTTCGTCGTTGACGAAAAAGGCAACGCGGTTTTTCATCCGGACGC
>DASWRC010000093.1:0-11839 GCA_036403375.1 Pyrinomonadaceae bacterium | reverse complement strand
GACCTGTTATCTGGGGTATTGCTTTTGTGGCTTTGATGATTGACCTTTTTGTGCCGTTATTCATTATTTTGATTACAAAAAGCGAAAAAGGGGGAAGTAGTTTTGTAAAAAGAAGGGATATCGAAATACTTGAATCCTATTGAACAGGAGAACTTTTGTGCCAGACATAAACAATCTCAATCCCAATTCGCGAGACGAGTTTGAGCAAATAAAAGCTTTACAAGATAAAAAAGATACGAATTTTGTATTCTTATTCGGAAGAGTAGGAGCCGGGAAAACCGCTCTGGTCGCTTCACTAATCTATTTTCTACGAACTTACGACAACTACGGTAATTTGTACTTTGACGGCAATGACAGAGGAAAAAACCTGGCAAATAACATCAAGCGTGACATCAAATCGGGCGAGTTTCCGAACCGAACGACTGCCGGGACGGTTACCGAACTGGAGTGTATTTTCAAACCCGATTCGGATAAACCGCATCTCAAGCCGTTTAAATTCTGCTTTCTCGAAATGTCCGGCGAAGACCTTGTCACCGTCTCATTGAATGTGGACGACCTAAAAGAAGTAACACACAATAATTATCAAATGGGGAGACTGCCCGATAACATTAATGTTTATTTTAAGGCGGGCGTTTCGATGACCTTCATCCTCATAGCCGAAAAGAACGCCACTAAGGACGATGACGAGTTAATTTCTAGTTTTTTCGATTATATACACACCAATCACCCGACCTTCAACGATTCAAAAATCATACTCGTTATCTCAAAATGGGACAGCAATCCGTCGTGGCAAGAAGTTTCGCATTTTTTGGAAACCAAAATGCAGGAGACCTTTAAATTTATAAAAGGTAATGCAGCGACCGCTTTTTCGGTCGGCACTGTTCTGAAACTGGAAAACGGAAGGCTGATCATCAAAGAATATAATCCGAAACCGGCAGATCGTATTTTCCAAAAATTATACGGTATAATTACAGGTGAAGAGCTTCAGGTGAAAAAACCGCGCGCGCTGGACAAAATCGCGCATTGGCTCGATATTTAGTTATAATTGTTCGGCTCTTTTTCGGTTTTATAGAGTTTTATGAAAGTAGGATTTTCTTATATCGGGACTCCCGACGGTTTCGAACATTCAAGCTTCGGTATCGCGAAGAGTATCAGAATGAGCTGGAAAGTCGACCTCGACAATCGCTTAATTAATATTCATCCCAACACCGAAATTTTAATGATCAAACGCGAAATTGAAGAAAATAATTTATTTACTTACATAGTTTTATATAGATTCGCGTACGAAATTACTAACACGCGTTTGGGAAGTTTTTACGGCAGCGCGCTCGTGTTGAAAAATCAAATACCGAACGGCAATCCCGGGATAATCGAATTCTTAACTTGTCTCGCTAATGAGCTGAAAAACGGTATAGATGAAAACAACCGTTTTATTTCCCCTATTCGCGACTTAAAACCGCAACTTGATTATTCGAGCTGCGAAAAAGATTTCGATCATTTGCTGGTGGATCAATCAGAGCCAGTCCGCGAACTGAACGCTAAATGTTTTTTCAAACCTGATGAAAATACTGATAACTATGAAACAGTGCTCAAAAATATTTTTAAATCGAGGCTGTTTAATCGGTTCGGAGTGATTTTTACGTCTTATGACGAACAGGTTTTTATGGAAGCCGTAAACCATGAATTACCGATAGAAACCATTGCTTCGCTCACGGAAGCCGTTAATGAAGAAGAGGTTAAGGAAGCGGCTTTCGCCGTTTCGCCATATATTACGAAACCCGATATACCGCTCGACGTCGCCATGCAAGCCGTTCAGACCAGGTGGGAAAGCGCACCGCAAAATCGAGTCCCCCGGGAGGATTTCGAAGTTCATGTTTCGGGCGACGATATTTCGGAAGATGAAGACGAGAGCTTTGAAGATAAGGAAAAAGCAAACCAGTCTGCGAATGGTGCAACAGGTCAGGATCTTTGGGAATCGATAAAAAATGACGCTAGGGAAAAAGAATCCGCCAATGATTATCCAAGATCGCTCGAAGTAGTTTCCGAGCATATAAAAAAACCGAAATTGTTGATTGCGCTCGCAGCGTTCGGGCTGATTTTAGTATTGGGTCTTTTAAGTTATCTGATTTTCTCCAGAATCAAAAATCCGACGGGCGCGAATAACGAATCGTATGTATCTGGAACGATTTATTATACCGGGCATATGAAGTCGCCCTACGCTTCACGATCGAAGCTCAATTGTGAAGGACAAGAGGACTGTGTTTTTAAAAAACCGAGCGACTTGGCTAACTTTTTAGCCCAGAAGTGTACCAGCAATAGCGATTCCAGTTTACAAGAAAAGAATGAGCTTACGGCTGTAATAAAACAGCAGAACGATTTAGTTGAAGATTATGATTTTCCGATTGATAAGGCGATCAAGGTCCCGCTGCCTAGAGATTATAAGTGCTCGAAAGAGATACTTAATAGAGGAGATATCGTTGATAAAGAACCGGTCGAAGAACCTTCTGTTAATAAAAACCCCACGACCAGCACCGTTTCTCATAACAATTCGAAAAAAACTGCCGAGGATTCACCTGATATTCCTATAGCCAAAAAAGAAACGCCAAAACCTGTCGGTGGAACGATAAAGGATAATTCTAACATTAATAAGAATGTCGAAAAACCGTCGACTAATAATCAGGGCACTTCAACGGGCAATTCCCCCAATAATCCCGATGCCGATCAAAAACCTGAAACGAAGCCGCCCAGCTCCACAAATCCGGAAAACGTAAATAAAAATAAAGAGGATAAGAAAGACAGCAAAAGCAACGATAAAGAACAAATGAGAAGAAATCCGAAGACGTCGAATCCGCGAGTCCGATTAGACGCGAAAGGTAATATTTCCAACGAACAAAAGCGTTAGCCGAATGAATATTATGGAGCTTGGACAGGTACTTCATAACAGATACGAAATTCTTAACTTCAAAGACGGAAATGTTTCCAAAAGCGATGGAATGGGAATTGTCTACCTCGCTCTGGATTTGCTTACCGAGCAGAAAGTTATTTTGAAGAAGGGCTTGGAAAGCAACGAGGTCTTTGGATTCGGGCTGCGTAACGAAATAGCGGTATTAAAACAGCTCAATCATCATAGCATTCCGCAATATATCGACCATTTTGCGATTGATGACGCGCTGGTTCTAGTTATCGAGTTCATTGACGGTGAAAATCTCAACGAGCTGCTTGCAAAAGAAGCAAACCCGATAGGTTTCGAAAAACTAATCGACTGGGCAATGGAAATTCTCGACGTTCTTGATTATCTTCACAAGTTCAAGCCGCCGATCATCCACCGTGATATTAAGCCGCATAACATTATGCTGGACCGCAACCAGCATATTAAGTTGATAGATTACGGCATCTCGAAAGATACGGCTCAAACTAAGATAGACGGCAGTTCTCCATGGTCTCCGCCCGAGCAGGTCTTTCGTGATTGGGGCGGAACAACCGAACGAAGCGACATTTTTTCGCTCGGCGCCTCGTTTTACTGGCTGGCAACGCGACGTCTGGCGACGCCTTCGAAATACCGCTTACAAATGTTAACCGACGGACTACCCGACCCTTTGGTGCCGATTTCGTTACTGAATCCGACCATCCCCGAATCATTTTCGAAGATAATCAGGAAGGCGATGGAGCCCACCCCAGACAAACGCTATCAAACTGCGTGGGCAATGAAAATAGAAGTCCAGGAAGAAAAAAGGAAACTCTCGAACAAGCTTCCGACAACTAAACCGGGAGTCGTCCAAGAGCCCAGGATCAGCGAGATTGAGCCAAATTCGATTAAAAATCCGCTGCCGAATACGCCACCAAGTAAAAAAACGTCTTTTTCGACCAAGGAAGATTACAATAAAGAGCCGTTTTTCGAGGAATCGCCGATGGATACTGCCGAGCTTGACCAGATTAAGTTTCTGGAATCGCAGAGAACAAATTTCGTCTTTCTCTTCGGACGCGATAATACCGGAAAAACGGCGGTTATCGCGTCAATTCTTCGTTATTTAGCGTCGGAATGCCGGTTCGGAAACTTTGAGAAAAACGGGAATGACCCCGGACAGCGTTATGCCAGAAGAATCGAGAATGAAATCATGCAGGGAATTCTCCCCAAAAAAAATCCGGGCGGCAGTTTAGCGCAAATCGAGGGGAGCTTTTTGCCGAATCCGAAGTTCCCGTATTTGCAGGGCTTCAATCTTACTTTCCTCGACGCGTCCGGCGCGGATTTGAGTGAACTAAGCTCACAGATTTCAGGCAAATTTCCGTCTAATCTGAATATTTTCTTTAAATCCCGAAAACTCTCGATGCTTTTCATCCTCGTCGTTCCGGTTGAAGACTTGAAGGATGATGACCATTTAATGAGCGAGTTTATCGATTTTGTCAGAAAAAGGATATCCATTTTGAAAGACAATCAGATACTGCTTCTGGTTACGAAATGGGATAAAACCGAAACGAAGTTACCGCTCGAATATTTATTGAAGTTCGAGATGCCAGAAACCCTAAAACGCTTAAATTTGAATGTAGATTCGTATGGGAATTTCACGCTCGGCACAATCTATGAAGAAGATGACGGAACACCGTTTATCCAAGACTATGATTACAAAACGGCGGATACCCTCTTCCGTTGGATTTATCTCGCGCTGACGGGAAAAAGAATCAGTTAGCCCGCCGCCGATAAGTCGATAGAAACGTGTTTCAGCCTGCTATTTTCAATCGATATCATGTGAAGCTTATAAGGCAGTTCGCCTTCAAAAAGAAACTTCCCGACAATCCCGAAAAACATGGTTAGCTCTTCCAGATTGCAGGGGGGCAGAAAAGTTCGAAGCACGGACGGCTCGTAAAAGCGAAAGTAGATGATGTTACCGATCTCATCTTTGACAAAGATGTATTTTCTGAAATGTTTGCGAAGCCCCGCCAACTCGCTGCTGCCGGTAAAAAAAGTGAGCCAACGTTTTCCCAACCGTGGCGGAGAAGTCTTTCGAGAAATCCGAAATCATCGCCGAACTCTACTTATGAGTAATTACACATATCACCGCCTTATTGACCTTGAAATCAAGTCAAGCACAATTTATTGACAGGACGTACTCTTACCAATATATGTAGCTTCTTCACTCGAATCCTTTAAAATAGTTTTTTTCTCAGTTTCTTTGAATGTTCTATTTTGCCATGAAAATGAAGTTAATACATATTCAGATGAACAACAATCTCCGACACCGGAGGATGGTTTATAAGTTTCGATAATTAGTTTTCTGTCATCTGTATAAATGTTTCTTAAACCATCATTCGCCCGATCTCCAAACGCTTTTTTCCACAATAAATTTGGTTTATTAGATGTCGTATCAAAAATATATGATACTAAAGGTACAGATGATCCTCCTGTATTTATACTAATTGTAACAATAGCTTCTTTTTGTTCATTTCCAGCGAGATCTCCATAATAGACTGAAACTAAATTATACCCCATCCCAACAACCCTGCCGTCAGCCGAACGAGTCGCCTCAGCCTTACCATCTTTCAATGTAAACTCCTTCGTTTCAGGGTACGCAGGGGAATATGTAAAATTTTTGAAATCAATTTCACATTTACTATTATTTACATTTGTTTCTGTTTTGTTAGTCGGTTGTGTTATGACAGGAGCAACTTCAACAAAATTTGAATTTGTAACAGGGGAATGCCCTTTTGAACAAGCTAACCCAACGCAACCGAAAAACACTATTATTACATTCAAAATTAAATTTTTCATACAAACAATTTTTGAGAAACCCCAAGCAGCACCCGCATTAGCGGTTTGCTAAAAATTTAGATAGTTATCTGCCGTTCCAGAGTCAATTAAAGAATCTTAATCTTCTAGAACGGCAAAACTAAAGGTTTAGTAACTGAAATTGAAAACAAAAGTTTTTGTTTCTACTACCCTCCGGACGCTAAACAGGAAAAGAATATATCATAAATTGGTTTAAGCCTGTCGTATTCACCAGCTCTTGCGTTATATTCAGCTTTTCCTTGCTTCGTTTTGAGAAAATCGCCATTTCCACTCCGATATAAACCTGCTCGATTACGATCATCACCACCATAACTTTTCAGAATTCTGGCACCAGCAGATAAATTAGAATTTATTGAACCACTAAAATCCCCATTCCGGTCGGGTCCGAAAACATTATTTTCATCATCAATAGGAAGTCCTTGATATCCCACACCATATAGCGGCTTCCATTTTGCAAAGGTGTTGTAATTGATTTGCATAGGACCAACGTCCACATTACCTGCCGTCCCATCATTTTTATTGCTGGGGATGTTATCGCCAAAGTAAGAAAAAGTACTTTCTTTATACCACGTAACAGCGAGCAATGTAGCAGAAATCCCTTCTTGTTTTGCCATACTTAAAACGGCATAGGCAGCAGCTAATTTTGGCAACTCACTACTTCCACCAGCCTTATTCTTGCACCGATCATAAATTTCTTGAGGAGTATCACCCCCGCCAGCTTCAGTACCTATTTCTCCTGAACCGATAGAGGGATCAGAGCTCCAATAATTACAAATCGTTGTAGTTGCTACGCCAGAAACGTCTCCTTGGTGCCAGTATGTATTTAGATCATAACAAGAATAATTCATCATATTTAACCCGCTTGGGTCAACAAAATTCGTTGGCTGATTAGCAACATAACTGTAACGATTAAACGATTGCGGATCGCCCAAATTCATCGAACCGTTATACGGGTCAGGCGATGTCCATCTGCCCGCCCGGTTTTCATGTTTTCTGAACCATGTATGATCCAACCCGGATGCTTCATCACGTTCGGTCAGCGCATACTTTTGCCGCAAACTGTCTGATGAAGTATAGCCCTGAGCCGTTCGCTGCCCGACGCTCGATGATATCTCCTCGCCAAACGCCGCGTAATCGGTTCGCGCTTTGACCGCGCCGCTGACCGAAGTTATCGCACGTGTCGTGCCTTGAATATCCTGATGCACGTATTTTACTCCGCCTTCATCTGTTGACGCCCGCCCGCCGTATTCGGCAACCATTTTCCCGAATGCATCATAGACGAAGAACTTCCAGACCCCGTTGATTTGTGTCGCCACTCTTTGCCCGGATGCATCGTAAACCGAGTTCGATTGATTTACATCGTCCACGCTCGATGTGCGATACATTCGCCCGCTGGCATCATAGAAATATTTCAAATTGCGGAATTTACCGTCAATCGTCACATTACCGGCATCGTCATAGGTTGTTCCGGTGTTTGCAGCAAGCTGATTTTTTGCTTTGTCAATATTGTTCGCTTCAATCGGTGTTGGAAGCAGCGGATTCTGATTTGATGGATTGTTTGCCGCTTTCAAATAACGATTGCCGAAACGGTCGTAATCAAAAATCTGCTTGTAGCTCTGCTGATTATTGTCGCCTCTGGTTTCAGTTTCGGACTTTAGTCTACCAACTGCATCGTAATCGAATTTCTGCGTGAACTGTTTAGTCGGAGTAGAAATGTTGCCGCCGCTATAACTTTCAACTTGTGTGAGTTTACCGTTATTCTTGAGCTCATTCTGCGCGTTTCTTTCGCCGAACGTGTAATCGTAACGCTGCACGACGTTGCCGTCTTTCGCCCACGTCATTTTCTCAATCTGTAACCGATCGTTGTAAATTAAGCTCTGCTCGATGCCGTTACCGAGCGTCATCGCCGATATCGCACCGCCGTGCAAGCCGTATTGCAGATTGCTCAGGTAGGTTCTGCCTTGATCGGCGATGGCTGAAAGTCTGCCGCTCGCGTCGTAGTTCATTCCCACAATTTTGCCCGACGGGTATTTTTCGCTTGTTAATTGCCCAGCCAGATTATAATTGTATTCAAGATTATAAGTTTGCGTTCCGATTAATTGACGATCCTGCCGAAGGCGCCCCATAAGATCATAATCGAACTCGGTCGCCGTATTGGGTGTATCGGGTCTTGGGTTAGCAGTATTCGGAATAGTTTCTACTCTCGTCAACGCGCCTTTATTAAAATACCCGCTGCGAGCCTCGTCATAATAGTAGTTAACGGTCGGAGTATCGTCCGAGAATTCGATTTTTTCGATACGGTTCAAACCGTCATAAGAAAACGTCGATTTCACGCCTCGCGCATCTGTCGCTCCCGTTAAAAGCCCGTGGTTTGAATATTGCAAAAACTTCGTCCATCTTGTCGCCGCAGGTGCTCTTTTAACGCCGTCGTCATCTAACGTCGGCGTGGCTTCGACCTGCCGCTCGTGCGTCAATCGAGAAAGTACATCGTATTTGAACTCTCTGGTCTGCGTAACGCTGTCGTCCGTTTGAATGACCTTCTTCAGATTGTCGTTGCCGTCATATTCATAAACGGTCGGCTGTGCAGGATTACCACTAACGTCCAGATTCCCGTTCGAGTCAGGCTCGTCAACTCTAATGATTCTGCCGAGTGCGTCCGCAACCTGCCGGTGCTGTTTGCCGGCTTGGTCGTTCGTTGTCGCAACGGTTCCGCTAAAAGTGGTTTGCAGAATCCCGCCGTCCTGAAGACGAATCTGTGTCGTTCTGCCCAATGCGTCCGTATTCAAGACTTCCGTGTATTTCATGCCCTCTGCAACTTCACCGTTCGGTACAGAAGCGTAAAACGGATTATAGGATTTTTTCGCTCTGCCCAATGAATCGTACTCAACTGCCGCAACGCTCCAGTCGTTTGGCGTTTCCGTAGCGGTTCTAACGCGGAGTCCGCGCCCGTCGAAATAGTTGTATCTCTGTACGGTTTTGCCGGCTTCGAGCAGGGTCGTCGTGCGAGTGTAGCTGATCGCGCTCGGAACTAACTTATCGCTGTATTCGATTAAAACGTAACCGCCGTTCGGATATGCTACTTTCTTTTTCCGCAAAGTGTCAGTTTCATATTCGTAATTTGTCAGCTGCCCGTTTTCGTCTTTAGTTTGCGTAACCAATCCCGTGTTTTTGTTGAAAGTAGCCTCATTCGTCAATTTCGGCGATGTGCCTTTCGTTTCTTTGGTCGGGTACGCGTAACCAGTTTCGGCGAAATTCGCGCCGTAATCGATGGTTTTCAGTTGACAACAGCTTAAAGTCCCGGACACCGGGTTTCCGGCGATGTCGTAGTTGTAATCGGTTTTGTCTGAATTCGCGTCGCTGATGGTCGTCGCGGCTAAATCGAGCATTCGCCCGATTTTCGTTATATTTCCGCGATACGCGCTCGCCGAGCTGTAACCGGGGTGATTAATGGTAGTGCAGCCGCCCGGGTCTGAAAGGTTATTTTGCGAGTCGTCACTGAGGTCGCCGTTCGGGCAGACTCGTTCCGTCCACGCCGGGTGAGCCGGATTATAGAACGTGTCGTGCGTCGTCGTGTCCATGTCGTCGCGCGCCGTCATCGTCGCGTCGCTGCCGTTATTATCGTATTCGTAAAGCGTTTTCGAGACAACCGCGCTACCGACTTTTGTCTGCACGGATTTGATCAATCCCAGAAGATTCGCTGCCGTCCAACCCGCAGCGGTTTCGTAGGTCATTTCCGTGCGGCGCAGAGGCGAGGCGTTCGTTTCGTTCTTGCCGAAATCATATTCTTCAACAGCGGTTTGATTGTTGTACTGGTCGTATTCGTAGCGAATCGTTTTCGTTTGCCCGGCGTCGTCCGTTATTTCGACTTTCCTGAGAATCGGATTCTGGCGGCTGCCGTAAGCGGATTGCCCGGGTTCCCAGAAATACTTGGTTTTCGCCATCAGGGCGGTGAATTGTCCGGTAACTCCGTATTTTTTCTTGACGGAGGTTTCTTTGACCAGACCGTTCATCCAGAGACCAATAGTATCGTATGAAAGTGTTTCATTGACGATTTCAATGTCCGCATAAGCACCGGTTGATGGAATATACTCTTTGTCCTTGACACTGGTTTTAGAAATGCGGTCACTACCGGCTACCGGTTCCGGCGCGGCGAAAAAGGTTTCCGCTAAGGCAGAAGTTCTTCCCTGCCAATCGTCGGTGCGTTTCGTGTATTTCGGCACGTCCGCCTGCGCGGTCGAGCCGTCCGGGAAAGCATATTCGGTCGTCGCCCCCCAGGTTCCGTCGTTCGTGACAGTGCCGGTCGCGGTCAGCGAATTGGTGTTGCTGACCGTCATTCCGACGTAATGCGTGATTTTCTTGATCATCCCGTAATTCGGGTGATAATCGTATTTGAACCCGGTTTTAGTCGCCGGAAAGTAAACGTAGCGCAGGACCTGAACCGGAACGTCGGGCTGGGTGACCTGCCCGGAAAAGGCGCTTTGAGCGTTGACGGTCAGATTCTCGTAATAAAAACGCACGGTCTGAATCTCTTCGCCCGTCGTCATGCTGGGGATCGTCACCGCGACTAATTTATCGGCGTTGCCCGCCGCGTCCGTTCCATAATAAAACTTGATCTCGCGGTTCAATGTGTCGATGATTTTATCGATACGTCCCGAATTATCGGTTTTATAAGCGACGCGAACGCGATTCCCGTTACTGTCCTGTAAAATAACCGGGTAGTGTTTGCGGTAGGTATCGGTTCCGAACGCGCCGGCGAAATAAACTTTCGACCCGTCCAGATAAACGGCGTTGAAGGTCGCGTTCGCAGGATTCGAGCCGAAAACGTCGCCGGAAAATCGAATAAACGAACCGTCGGAAGTTTGATAAGCCAGACACGCCGAGCCCGACGGCTGACTGCAATAAAGCTGCCGGCGCGTCCCGTCCGCTTCGATTAAACCGGTCGGATATGTCTTGTATGAATAAATGTTGCCGTTGTTATAAAGCGGCTGCTTGGTGCTTTCCAAATAACCGAAGCCGGTGGAAAAGCCGGGCGCGATCCAGCTCTGCTCGACATCGTAGGTGAAATGATTTTGAAGACAGCCTCCTCCGTTCGTGTCGTATTGCGTACAGGATTTGTTCCATGTGCGGCTGTTGTAAGTCATCGCGGCGCCGGCGTCGAGTCCTCTGCCGGAAAGAGACGCCAACGGAATACCGAAACTGAAATTCGCGATGCCGGCACGTTCTCTGATTTTAGTTGCCGCTGCCGCTGTCGGCGCCGCCATTTCTACCTGTCCGGTCGGCGAGCCCAAATTATTCTCGTAGGAGTAAATCGTGCCGTGTTCGTCGTCCGGCAACTGATTAAGAAGCAAAGCGGCGGAAACGGTCGAGTTTTTTAACTCGGGTTTCGTTATGGAATTCCGTGATGCCGCTTTTTCATTTTCTGCGGCTTTTTCTAAACCCACCTTGTTTTTACCCGATTCGACTGTTTCGGGTAAATTTACTTTAGCTTCACTGTCATTTTTGACATCTTTGCTGTTATTAAGCTTTACCGCCTCTTTTCCGTCTTCTTCACTCTTGTGAGCGGCGTTAACTTTGTCACGGGTTTTGTCGGAGAAATTAATCTTCTCACCCTTATCATTGTAGAAAGACGGCTCAGCGATTGAAGAAGTAATCTTTTCTAAAGTCAAATTTGCAAATGTTTCGGCGTTTTTCCAAAAAGACTGAGGAGCATTAACCGGCTCAAACTCCTGACTCTTAATTTGACCTAAATAATTTTCATTCAAAATCGATGCCGCTATCGCCGGCGTCATAAACATCGGCAGCAGCATCAAACAAATCAGCCACATCGCCAGCCATTGCCGCGCTTGCAGTCCAAACGATATGTGATTCGCGGTGAGGCGCAGCTCCCAGCTTAATCTTTTTATCAGCCAGCCGCCCGCCCGCTTCATTAATTTTTCAAATTTTGACTTTTTTTCAATCATTGCTGTTTTATCTGCGTTTGAACGCATAATTTTCTTTTCCATTTCGACTCTTTCCTGTTTCTTTCCTTAATCCTTAATCCTTCGTGAAAATTCTCTT
>DASWRC010000092.1:0-10139 GCA_036403375.1 Pyrinomonadaceae bacterium | reverse complement strand
GTGCAAAGGCGTTCAGATTGCCCTCGGCGTAAGCGTAGTTATACTCGAGGCTGCTTTTCAGCTTGTCGAGCGCGGCGGTCGGCGCCGCGCCGCGAAAATCGCCGTCTATCTGGACATATGCGCGACCGTCCGGTCCTTTATCGTTGCTGACGTACTTCAGCCCGTCCACTATCGTAAAGTGCTTATTACGCGACTCGTTCTCAAACTGCAGAGCGCCGTAGAACTGCTGCGTCGCAAAGGTTAAGGAGTCGAACGCTTTATCGCGCAGAACCAGTTTGGTCGTGACCCGGTTTTGCTCGAGATTGACGACCTGACCGATAATCAGAACATTGTTGCCCGGAATCGGGATGTCTTTTGCTTCCTTCGTGTAAAGATAATTTGTATAAAGCGTAAAATCTTTGACCTCTTCGGGAGCGACGAATTCAAGCGTCGCAAGGTCTAATCCGGCTTTATAGCTATTGATATACGGCGTCGCAATCGTCGAGAGAAATCCCGGCAGCTCGCTCTGGCTCAGCTGGCTGGCAAGGTCGTACGGGCAGTACGGGAAAAAATTCGGGTCAATCGCCGATTGATATTTTTGAACCAATCCGCCTTTGAGGACGCGTCGCCAGATTTGTTTGCGGTTGTGTTCGGAATAAAGCGTCAGGGAAGTGAGCCGCGTCAGAATCGAAGTCACGCTCGTATAATCCTGGTTCAGAACTTCCGGATTAACCTTGGAACCGTCGTTATAAACCGCGAAAATACTGTTGGCTTCGGCAAAGGTCGGTTCGACCCATTCGCGGGCGGCGACCGCTTTCGAGAGCGCTTCGCTTAAACTGAAATCCAGCAATTTGCCGTATTCGGCGACGTAGCCGAAAGCGCCGGTATTGGCGTCGGTCGTGTATTGTCGAAACAAAACGGCTTCCGGTCCTTTGAGTTTATCGGGATGGTCGGCGTAGATTTTTTTGACGCGCTTGAAACGTTCTTCCGGCATCGCGAAAACCTGAAAGATGACGTCGCCCAGAACCATCGACGAAACGTAGTGCGTTCCCTGCTCGGCAAAAAAGCCGAGATATTCATTGGCGATTTCGGGTGTAATATCGTTCGGCGAAAAATCAGCGCGCGGCTTGAATCGCGTCAGCGTGCTCATCCCTTTTCTAAATTGTTTCGAGACGCCCAATGCGTCCGGTATCTTGGAAGGATTCGGGTGAATCAGGACTTTCATTTCCCGACTCTCGTGCTCGACGGTGTTATCGGTTCGGGTGAGCTTGACCAGTGCAAAGCCGCGACCGCTTTTTCCTAAATCCACGCCGAGCGTCGCGGAGAGTTTTTTTATCGCTTCAACACGATTGGCGTCGTCGATAAGTAACGGACCGGCGGGCGCTTTCGGACCGTCGATGCCGTCGGACGGGTCTTCGATTTTGTAAGGCAGCAGGGCACTCAGCAATGATTGCGCGGTGTCATGCAGAGTGACCTCCGGAAAACTCCATTTTCCGGTTGTTTGCGAAGGCTCCGCTTTGACTGTATCGAGCGCTTTCCTGGCGGGCGGAAACAGCGCATTGTTGCCTTTTTCCGGCGAAAGCCATCCGGCATTATAACCATAAAGAATGTTAGTCGTATCGCCTAAATTAGTGTTGATTTTGTTCATAAAAGTAATTTTTCGGTTGAAATAGTTAGATTCGGATAGAAATTTAACAATCACTTTTTGCTAATTCCATGCCAGCCGGTTTCAAGCCATTTCCGGCGAGGCATAAGAGAGCTGTAAACAGGTCAAACAAAGAGTTTATTTATTCGGTTTTGAATTGCTGCGAATTAGAAAGAATGGCGCTGAGGAGTGTCCGAAATGATTCGGACAGTGTCAATTCTGATACGACCAGGCAAAAAAAAGACATAGCGAAACTATGTCTTTTGGCTGGTGATGAAAAGTGAAAACTTTAAAGCACAAAAAGATGTCGGCGCTGCACGAGACGCAATGCCGACATCCTTTATGTTTGAAATTTGATTAACTTACGCTTTCGGTGCGAGTTCCGTCGCGCCTTCGGCGTAAACGCTGATGAATTTGCCTTTCTGACCTTTGTTTTCAAATTTGACAAAGCCTTCAATCAAAGCAAACAGCGTATCGTCTTTGCCGCGTCCGACGTTTTTGCCCGGTTTCCATTTCGTGCCGCGCTGGCGCGCCAGAATGTTACCGCCGAGAACGTGTTCGCCGCCGAATTTCTTGAGTCCTAACCGCTGTGCCGCTGAATCGCGACCGTTTCGTGATGAGCCAACTCCTTTCTTATGTGCCATTTCTTACTCCTTTCAATTAAGCGTCAGAAGTCCTGAATCAGAAGACCAGTCTTGCAACTGACCACTGACTGCTGACCGCTGACTACTAGAATTTTTCAATCTTGATTTCCGTGTAACCTTGACGGTGACCTTGTTTGCGTTTGTATTGTTTGCGGCGTTTTTTCTTGAAAACGATTACTTTGTCGCCTTTGCCGTGACCGACGACGGTTGCCGGAACGGTTGCTCCACCGCCGAATTTCGCGCCCGCGCCTTCGCCAACGACCAATGCTTCCAAATCAACTTTTTTGCCTTCTTCGGCTTCGATTGAGGGCACACGCAGCGTCTGTCCTTCGCTTACTGGAAATTGTTTTCCGCCTGTTCTGATAATTGCGTAACTCATTGTTTGATTATCTCCTTTCTTTCAGGCTAGAAAATGCCTGCTAGTCGAAAATCATAGAGTTTAAAGGAAAGAACCTTTGAAGTCAACCGCGTTACATTTTTATCGGGATATTCCGCCTAAATTTCTATGTTTTGCGTATCCTGATGTAAAATTATTTTTTACCGAATCCATCAAAAAAGGAATATTAAAACGTATGTCAGCCAGAGAAGCAGCAACTAATAAGCAGACCCGCATCGAAACCGATTCGATGGGCGAAATCGCGGTCGAAGCGGATAAATACTGGGGCGCGCAAACCGAGCGCTCGCTTCATCATTTCAACATCGGTTTCGATACGATGCCGCGCGAAATGATACGCGCGCTCGGCATTTTGAAAAAAGCCGCCGCGCTCACCAATCACGAATTGAAATCGAATCTTTTGACGAAAGAAAAGCTCGATTTGATTGTCCGGGCGGCGGATGAAGTCATCGAAGGCAAGCTCGACGCGCATTTTCCGCTTCGGGTCTGGCAGACCGGTTCGGGCACGCAGACAAACATGAACGCCAACGAGGTCATCTCGAACCGCGCCATCGAAATCGCGGGCGGCGCGATGGGCAGTAAAAAACCGGTGCATCCGAACGACGACGTGAATATGTCGCAATCGTCGAACGACACGTTCCCGACCGCGATGTACATTGCCGCCGCCGAACGCTTAAATGCGCTGATTCCGACCGTTCAAATACTGCACGACGCCATCGACGCGAAAGCCGAAGAATTCGCGGACGTGGTGAAAATCGGCAGAACTCACTTGCAGGACGCGACCCCGATTACGGTCGGGCAGGAATTCGGCGGCTGGGCTTCGCTCATCGAGCGCGACATCACCAGATTACGACAGGTTCTGGACGGGCTGCTTGATTTGGCAATCGGCGGCACGGCGGTCGGCACGGGCTTGAACGCGCATCCCGAATTTGCAGCCCGAGCCGCCGCCCGAATTGCCGCGCTGACCGACTTGCCGTTCAGAGCGCACCCGAACAAATTCGCCGCTTTGAGTGCGCACGACGAGGTCGTTTACGCTTCGGGCGCTTTAAAGACGCTTGCCGCCAGCTTGATGAAAATCGCCAACGACGTGCGCTGGCTGGCATCGGGACCGCGCTGCGGCATCGGCGAAATCAGCCTCCCTGAAAACGAACCCGGCTCGTCAATCATGCCCGGCAAAGTCAACCCGACTCAATCAGAGGCAATCACGATGGTCGCCGCGCAGGTCATGGGCAACGATGCGGCAATCGGTTTTGCAGGCTCGCAGGGGAATTTTGAATTAAACGTTTTCAAACCCGTGATGATTCATAATTTCCTGCATTCGGTCAGGTTATTAAACGACGCCTGCAAAGGATTCGTCGAATTCTGCGTCGCCGGCATCGAGCTGAACCGCGAAAAAATCGACCATTATCTCAACGATTCGCTGATGCTGGTCACCGCGCTCAACCAGCACATCGGCTACGACAACGCCGCCAGGATAGCTAAAAACGCGCACAAAAAAGGCATCAGCCTCAAACAATCCGCGCTCGATTCAGGCTTGCTGACGAGCCAGCAGTACGACGAATGGGTAATTCCGGTTGATATGACACACCCATAGAGATTTTGGATTTCGGATTATTTGTTGAATAATTGAATTTAAAAGATAGACGCTTTAGAGGGATGAATTTCAGTTCATTCCTCTTCGCTTTTTAAATCACAAAACCATTCTCTTAAATAATTTAAAATCTAAAATCGAATTGATACGTTTCGACTATGTTTTTCCGCGTTATCCAGAGAAGACGCGGGATTTTTATAATCAGCCCGCGTCTTCTCTGGGAGGAAAAACTATTTTGAAACAAATACTAATTTTACTGACTTTTATATTGGGGCTTGGCATCGTCGGTTTCGGTCAAACAAAGACGGCAAACGACGAGCAGAAAATCCGCGACCTTGTCGGCAAATGGGACGCCGCCTATCGCGCAATGGACGGGAAGGCTATTGCCGCGCTCGAAACGCCGGATTTCGAGCTGGTTGACCGTTTCGGCAACTGGATAGCACAAACTTCGCGCGAAGAAAACGAGCGGATGTGGAGCTGGACGTTCAAGATTATTTATCAGGGCAAACCCGGTCCGCAGCATACCATCGAGCGCGTTCGCTTCATAAACCCGAATTCAGCGGTCGTCGTTTGCAAAGCATTCTGGGCTGAAATCATCACGCTTCCCGACGGACAAAAAATTCCGCCGCACGGACAAACCACCACGTTCACGGTCGTCAAAAACAAAGAAGGCTGGCAAATCGCCGCCCAAACCATCCACAACAAAATGCAGTCGGACGAACCCGAAACCCCGCGCGAGAAACTGCCCTGGAACCAGTAATTGAGGGATGAGGGATGAATGTTATTTTCATTCCTCATCTACTACCAGGTCGGTTGAGCCAGCGCCAAAGTACAACAGACTTCAGTTTGTTGCTTACTCCACAACGGTTTTGCACAAAAACTAAAATCAGCCCGCGAAAAAACCACGAAAGAACACGAAAAAATTTAAAGAATTCGTGTTCTTTCGTGTTCATTCGCGGGCTTAATTTATAAAAATTTGCCTGGCTTACTGAGTTTTTTGCAAAGCTGGGATTTAATTCAACCGTCGCAGATGCGACGCACAGAAAATTTCGATTCGTCGAGCGTGCCTTAAAAGACACGGCTTAACTCATTAAACCGCTAACGCTTTAAAAACAAAGAGTTTATTTTTGCCTGGGCTTCAATTATTTATGATGTCGAGGTCGCGAAAAAGATGTTTTTCGAAGGCGAAAAAAGTTTGCAACGCTTTGGAATCTTTTGCCGTCAAACATATATACGAACAAACAATAACGGTTTTGATGAGCTTTCGAAAAGAGAAATTATATTACTGTGTACAGAGTTGTTCGATGCGGAGTTTCGGCACAAAACTCCTTAATTTATTAGATTAGTTTCGTGAACCCCCTCGCGGTTTAAATCAATATTAAAACGTTGAAGTTTTAATCCGTATTTTTTCCATAAACAATTTTATCGACCAGCGCATATTTGGCGGCTAGAGGTCTGCCTGCGCTTTTTTAAGGAATTTTATTTGATGAAAAAAATCTGTCTCGCTATCGTTTTGTCCGTTGTTTCCATTTTTCCAATTTCAGCCCAGAGCACCAATAAATTAGCCAATAACGTCGCGTCGGAAAACGTTAAAATCAAGTTCGCTGCGACCGAAACCGAAATTGAGACGCCGCAGGCAATCAGTAAACCTTCCGAAACGAATTTTGCCGTCGAACAAAAGCCGCGCGCGGTCGAAAACGACGGTAATGCGGGACTCTCGGTTGAGTCGGCGGTTAAAGACAACTCGCTCGGCACGCTTTCGACCGGCAACGCGGCAGTCGACGATTATATTGAATTATTCTCCGAACTTTACGATGTTGACTCACGGCTGATTTACGCGCAGATGAATCAGGAAAGCGGGTTTAAGGCGAAAGCGACCTCCGGCAAAGGCGCGAGCGGATTTATGCAATTGATGCCCGACACGGCGCGCCGGTTCGGCGTTAAGAATATCTACAATCCGAAGCAGAACATCAAGGCGGGCGTCAAATATATGCGCTGGCTGCTCGATAAATTCGGCGGCGACAAACGCCTCGCGCTCGCCGGCTACAACGCGGGCGAAGGCTCGGTTATCAAATACGGCAACAAAATTCCGCCGTACCGCGAAACGCAGAACTACGTCGCCAAGATAATGAATCACTACGAATCTATTTCAAGTCAGAGCGCAACGCTCGCCGAAAACGACGGTGAATTGAACAAGTAAAATCAGACATTGAAATTTATTTGGAAGATTGAGAAACGACCTTTTCTAAAGCGGCTTTGCGCGATGTTTCAACGCGGCGACGGGCGCGTTCAGCAGGATTTTGATTGACGCCAACGGAAGCTTCAACCGCCGGAGCGGCGGGCTGCGGAGCTTCAGCGACCGGCTTTTTCGCCTGTTTTTTATTGTGTTTCGCCTGTTTTTCCATTGTCCGTGACCTTTATTTTTTTTCGTCAGTCAGCATTTTTAGAAACTGTTCAAAGCTGGCGGCGATAGGCTCGGTGACCGGTTCTTCTTCTTCCGATAATTCGTGAATCCATAAAACGACCTTCGGCGGCTTGCCGTCCTCATAATCGAAACACAGGAAATCTCCGGCGTAAACGGCGGCAAACGGTACGAGATATTCGTTCAGACGGTCATCAATCTGCGACCAGACGACACCGATGTCGAGCCCGCCGTAAGGACTGGTTTTATAATCGGGAACGAAACCGAGAAAGGTTTCCAGAACTTTCGTTCTTTCGCCCATCTTAAAATATTTCTTTTTTGGAGTTCCGCCGTTATGCCGTTTTGTGAATTCCAGAAAAGACGGTTCGAATTCGAGCCCAATCATGTTTTCCGTGCGCCGGACAAAATCGTCGTCGAACGCGCCGGCGTCCTGTTCATTGACAAATTCTAAATTGGTTAAATCGCTCATTTTTTTTCTTAATATCAAATACTATCGAGGCTCCAGCGCCCAGATTTCTCTGCCTCCGTCGTGCTTGGTGACGCTGTGTATGCCGGATTCGACAAGCTGCATTTTACCCGTATCATGGTGGTGATGCCAAGTGTATCTTTTACCGTTCAAACCCTTCTCATAGGTAAACTCGGGATGCGTTTCCTGAGTTTTTTTGGTCAGATATTCAAATTGTTCGTCATCGCCGACATTATGCAAGTTTTCCGGCAGCATCTCTTCGACAAGAATACGGTCTTGAGGAAAAATGGGACATTTGCATCTCTTTAGATTTCTTCCCGTCACGAAAACAAAATCCACTTGCGGAGTCAGCCCGCTTTCGCGCGCGAGCCGGCGAACTGCGGCGCGCTTTTTAGCAGGGACATCGGGAAGTTCGTCCCAACGGAAAACGCCGCCGCTTTTCTTGACGACTTCCGCATATTCTTCAGCCCATTCCTGTTCCTGCGCTTTCGGGCACGGAATTTTTGCTTTTCCCGACGCTTTTGCCTTCGCACCTTCGACGGTTTTTTTGGCGCGCTTTTTCGGGCTTTTGGCTGATTCTGAAGAAGAGCTCTCACTAGATGAGTCTTTTCTTTTTTTCTTTTTAATTACTTCCGGATCCATAAAGAATTTTCCGTCGCTGAGGTTTTAAATCGCCGTTAACGCTCGTTAAACCAGGCGTTTTCGCTGTAGTTATTTTCGGCTTCTTCCCACGCTTCGTCCGGCACAAGCGGCGACCATAATCGTTCAAAGCGGTCGCCGGGCGCAAAATTACGGTCGTCGAGAACGGGTTTGATTTGCGGCTGTTCGTCAAAGTTCGGCGCGATTTCAAACATAATCGAGATAAACGCGGTCGTGTCTTCGGCGGTTGTAAATCCGTGCCTTTCGGCGCGTCGAATACCTCCTCGAACCATCGTGCGCAGCGTTTCGTCATCGCGCTCCGCAGTTTTTTCCGGAAACTCCTCGCAGACATGCTCGACCAGGAAATCGACAAATTCCTCGTCCGAGCCTTTAATCAAAGCATCAATTTGTTGTTGTCTGATGACCAGCATCAATTTCTCCTTTTAACAAAAAACTTCTAACCACCCACGATGACGGTCGTCTCGCCTTTGACAATCGAGTTCGGCGGTCCGATGGCTTCCATAATCGTGTCGCCCAAACGGCATTGCGGCAGAAAATTGACCTGCACGGTTGCCGAGCCGTTAATGACGACGCCCGGACCGTGCGGCGGAACCGGCGAAGGCGTAACGCAGGCGTGAATGTCCGCGCCCGAAGCCGCCGCGCCCGTAATCGCGCTCGACATCGCGGCGAGCGCCGACGCTTTGACTGCCTGTTCTGCAGCATAGGCGACAGCCGGACCCGGCGGCGGCGTCCCGGCGGCGGCGGCAGTTGCGGCAACCGCCGTTTGAACCGCCGTGTCGGCAGCCGTTTTCGCGGTTTGCAGCGCGGCAACCGCGGCGAGCGGGATTCCGCGCCACGCGGGCAAAAAGCCGATTAAAACATTCAGGCTTCCGGGTCCGGGCGTTAAAACGGGCGGAAGCGGGTGGGCAACGTTATCGGTAATTCTGGCGGCTGGTCCAGTCGGCATAATCTTTTCTCCTTAAACCAAATCGGTTTGTTTCAACTCGTCATTTTCAAGCCGGTAGGCGGTCAAAGTGTTTCCGTCTCCGGTTTCGGCAAACAGCGTCTCGATTTTTCCGAACAGCGTGGTTAATTCTTCCGGTGTGCAGGTCGGCAAAAACTTGCGCAGCACGCGCGGGTCGTAATAGCGAAAAATCATCGGGCTGCCTTTTTCGTCGTAAACGTTTAGAAGGGCGCGGCAATGGCGGCGCATTTCCTTTATCGAATACCGGCAATGCGCGAAAATTCCCCAGTGTTTGCCCGAAGATTCATTGAAAACCCAATCCGCAAACGGCGAACCCGGCAGCAACACGGCGATATACGGCGCGGCGTACGTCATTTCGGCGTCCAATTCGCCGCGAAAAAGACAATAATTCGGCGTGTTCGTCTCGTAAAGCCGCATCGGCAGGTCGGGAACCGATGCGCCGTCCAGAACGCAGTAAAGCCGCGTCGTTTCCGAAAAAAGATAATTTTTCAGTTTTTGTGCTTCCATCTGTTTTATTTAACCCGCGCCCTTTAAAAACCGCAAATAGCGCAAAACGGCGTTCCATTTTCAGCGGCTTGCGTCAACATTCCAGCCGTCGAATTGCTCGTCTGACCGCTGGTTGTGCTCGCTAAAGTCGCAACATTAAACGGATTCGCGGGCGGCGGCGACGGTTTGCTCGTCGTCGCTTGTCCGGCGTCGGCTTTGTCGGCTTCTTTCGGGTCTTTCGGCGCATCCGGACTACTGCCTGCGCCCGAACCCGCTGCGCCGCCCGAGTTAATCAAAACCATCGTACCGGAAATCGTGACGCCCGACGGACCGATGTTGACAAAATTTCCGCCGACTTTCATCGTCACGCTCGTTCCGGCTTCGATAACGGCGCTCATGCCCGCTTTAATATGCACGCCCATGCCGGCGTCGAGCGCGTAATTGTTGCCGACTTTTTCCTGTAAATCCGTGCCGACCTTGAGCGACATCGTACCGTCGATTTTTTCGTTATGGTCGCCGCCGACCTGCAGGTGCTTATCTTTTTTGACCTTCTCGAACTGGTCGTTTTCGATAATCAAATGGCGGTCGTGCAGGATTGTTTCCAGACAGTCGTTTTTGACGCGAATGTCCTGATTTTTCTCGGCGTGAATAAAAATCTGCTCCGCGCCTTTTTTGTCTTCAAAGCGAAACTCGTTAAAGCCGCCGCCGCCTTTCGATGAGTTCGATTTAATCGTCGATTTCGTCTTTTCGTCCGGCAGCGTGTAGGGCGGCATCGTCTGCGGATTATAGACGCAGCCCGTGATAATCGGCTGGTCGGGGTCGCCTTCGAGAAAATCGACGAGCACTTCCATGCCGATCCGCGGAATGAACATCGTGCCCCATTTATTG
>DASWRC010000091.1:0-36509 GCA_036403375.1 Pyrinomonadaceae bacterium | reverse complement strand
CCGGGCGGCGGTTTTGTTTGCAGACATATTACCGCCCGGAAGCGCGGGACTCAAAACTTATCGGTCAGCGAACGGTCGGTATGTCGCCGTTCAAGCCGAAGTGACGGAATTCATAACTGTTATCGACGCTGCGCCAGATGTACCAATCGCCGGTCGAAGGACGGAAAACCGCTAAATCCGTCTGGTTGTCGCCGTCGTAGCTGCCCGCCACCGGGATGTCTTCGGCAATGCCGAACTGGCGAATGTCGTAACCGCCGTTCGATGATTTCCAGATGTACCAGACGCCGGTTGACGGTCGGTAAACGGCGATGTCGTCGCGCCCGTCGCCGTCGAAATCGCTGCGCACGGGAAGGTCGCCGGTCGTCCCGAATTTGACGATGCCGACGCTGCCCGAAGCGCTGTTAATCCAGTACCAGACGCCGGTTGACGGACGGAAAACCGTGACGTCAGATTTGCCGTCGCCGTCGATGTCGGTCGACAGCGGAATGTCTTCGGCGATGCCGAACTGGACGATTTGATAACCGGTGTTGTTGCTCTTTTGAACGTACCAGACGCCGGTTGACGGTCGATAAACGGCGATGTCGCTGCGCCCGTCACCGTCGAAATCGCCGCGCACGGGCGTATCGGTCGCAAAACCGAACTGCGTCGAGAAAGTGCTGCCGTCCGAGCTGTTGCTGATAACCCAGACACCGTTGCCGTTGACGTTTTGGAAGACCGCGCGGTCGGTTTTGCCGTCGCCGTCGTAGTCTGCCGAAACCGGCAAATCAGCCGCCGTTCCGAAATTCTGCGCCGAAAACCCCTGCGTGTTATCCGAAAACCACGTGCCGCTCGACGGACGGAAGACCGCAAAGTCGTTGCTGCCGTCGCCGTCAAAATCCGCGCGGTGCGAATCGTTCAGAATCGGTCCCGCAACTTCGCCCGCCGGATTATTCGCGCTCGCGATAACCGCAAACCACGAACCCATCCGCAGAAGCTGAACCTGCTGCGCCGTGACGTTTACCGTAAGCGGACCGAAATGCGCTTCGCCTTCGCGAACGGTAATTGCGCCCAAATTGGCAACCGTCGTGGTCGTTCCGGCAACCGTTACCTGAATAAGTGCCGAAGTCGGCGCGCTCGTAAAGCCGTTGATTTCGCCCGTCACGGTCGCCTGCGATTCGTCGGCGTTCAAAAGTACGTGAACTTCGCCGCTCGCATTTGTCGTGACCGGCGGCGTGACGCGTGCGCCCGAGAGATGTCCTTCAAAGAATCTGCCCTGCGGCGTGGCGTTCGGGCTGGGTGAAGGCGTCGGACTGCCGGAAGCCGCAAACGTGCCCGAGAGAACGGTGTTCCCGGCATTTTTCAGCTCGATTGTCGCTCCGGGCGTGATGACGGGAACGTTTTCGCCGCGGTCTGAACGAAGCCGTAATCTGCCTTCGCCCGCGCTTTCCAGCACAAGATTTCCGACCTGCGCGCCGTTTACAAAAACATTCAGCGGCGTGCCGATCGGCAGATTTACCTGAAATACGCGGATTTCAAGTTCCGTGCGGCTGCTGTGAATTTCGTACGCCGCATAACCGCGCGGCAATGCGCCGTTGATGGTCGCGCCGTTCAGGATAGCAAAAATTTCGCTTTCGTTGTTGGGCGACGGCGAAGGAGTTCCGGTCGGCGTGCCCGTCGGGGTTCCGGTCGGAGTTCCGGTGGGCGAACCGGTCGGTGAAGCAGTCGGTGAAGGACCCGGATTGCCGCCGCCGAAAACGCCGGAAAGAATCAGCGTCGCGCCGTTTTTGACTTCAACCAGCACGCCGTTCGTGACGGTCGGCACGGTTTGACCGTCCTCCTGCGTGCGAAGCCGTAATTTCGCGCGAAAGTCGGTTCCGACCGTCGCCTGACCGATTGAATTGCCATTGAGAAAAACGCTCAGCGTTGCGCCGGCGGCATTAACGTCTTCGGATTCGACCTCAAGCTCGCGATTGCCGCTCGCGTAAACTTCATAAGTTGCCGCGCCGTGCGGGTTGACGCTGCCTGTCGGCGAGACTAAGTTCGCCGTCAAAGTTGAAATCGGAACTTCGTCCGAGTTTGCTTCAACCCGTGTTTGCGTAATAAACGGAATTGCGACCCACGCAAAAACCGCGACCAAGACCAGCGATATTTTCCACATTTGCCCATGTTTCTTATTTTTTCGCATTACTTTTTTTACCTTCCTTAATTTATTTGTTTTTTCTAATGTTTTTTCTTAAATCAGGGGCTGCTCACGAATACAGTGCGGGCGCAGACACGTAAAAGACAGGACAACGTGAAATATTTTTTTGAAAACAAAAAAGCCAAACCGTGAAGTTTGGCTTTTTCGTGAAATTATTATTCTACCGGCTCAAGGCGTCGGATGCGGAATCTCCTGGCAGCCGTTTCCTTCGGGGGCATACGTCTTTATTGCTAAAAACGCATCGAGGCGAGATGTTTTGATTCTTATCGGGTCGTTGTCGGCATCTCTCCGGGTCGGATGATTGTAATCCCACTGAATTCCGGTTTCCTTTACCTGATGGACGAGCTGCTGCGGCGTGCATTGTGTGTATTTCGATTTTAAGAGCGCGGCAACACCCGCAACAATCGGCGCCGCCATCGAAGTCCCGCTCCAGACGCCGAATCGTCCGCCGGGAATCGCGCTCGTAATATCTTCGCCCGGCGCGACCGTCTCGACCCAGTGCCGGTCGAAACTTGAAAAATCAGTCAGCGCGTCGTAACGCGTTGCTGCGCCGACGGCGATTAACGAATCCAGCGGTCGCCCGGCAGGATAAATCTTAAACGGTTCGCCGTCCGGACCGAGCATCGAGCCGCTGTTGCCCGCGCCGGCGACGACGATGAGCCGGTTTAATCCGAATTCGGGAAACGTTCTTCCCTCAAGCGTCACGCCGTCGTCGCAGGCGTCGATTAAATCCTTCAAAAGTCTTTGCGCGTTCGGATTGCGCGGGTCGTCCGGATAGCCGAAGCTGATATTGACAACATCCGCGCCATGATTCGCCGCCCAGATAATCGCGTCCTTGATGCGCCACAGCTCGCCGACGCCGTCCGTGTCCAGAACGCGAATCGGCATAATCTTCGCGTTCGGCGCCGTCAGCGCGACCAGCCCCGCGACGTGCGTTCCGTGTCCGAACGCCGGATTTTGATGCAGCACGCCCTCTTCGCCCGGGTTGTCGTCATTGCCTACAAAATCGTAGCCCGGCACCAATCTGCCCGCAAACGCCGGATGATTAAGGTCGATTCCGGTATCCAAAACCGCGACCGTCACGCCCTCACCCTTCGTCGGCGCTTCGGTAAACGCTTCGTTCAGATGAATTTGGGCGGGAAACCACTGGCTGGCGTAAGCCTTTGCGCTGCCGCCGACCGACCACGACCGACCGACCGACCACGAGCGTCCGAGCGTCCACGGCAAATCCTTACGTTCGGCAATCGAAAATTTACGGTTAACTTCCGGGCTGCCGACGCGCCCGTCCGCCGCCATCGCGGCAACTACCTGCGTGGGCGTTTGCCCGTTATTGATACGCATCCGGTAGCTCGGCGGCGTCCCGACCTGTCCAAGCGGGACGGCGTCAAGATGATACTGCGCCGCAACGGCTGGTAAATCCGCCTGATTAGTCAGCTGAAAAATTACTTCGTCCGGCACACAGTCGGTGCAGCCGGTTTGGGCAGAAGTTTTAGGCTCAAAAATTCCCGTTCCGGCACTCAGAATTATGACCAGTATGAGAGCGATTTTCAGCCAGATATTTTCGATAATTTTTTTCATTACTGTCTCTTGAATGATAACTTTTTGCTGTTACGCCATCTGCACAGTGCGCTTGATTCTGCCAAAAAGACATTTTTGCGGAAAATTATTTTCCAATCAACACAAACGGTGACCAGAAATACGGATGCGCGTCTTTTTTTATGAAATTGAGCTGTGCCGCTCTTAAAGATGCCGAAACCTTTTCGCCGCGTTGCAAATTTGTGTAGAAATCCAGCATTAAGCTGACAGTCGCCGCGTCGTTGACCGTCCAGAGACTTAAAATCAGGCTGCGCGCGCCCGCCGCCAGAAAGCCGCGCGCGAGTCCTAAAATCTCGTCGCCCGCAAAAATCTTGTTGAGCCCGGTTTCGCAGGCGCTCAGGGTAACGATTTCCGCTTTTAAACGCTGCGCGCAAATATCGCGGACGGTGACGAATCCGTCCGCTAAATGAAGACTCGAAAACAGCGGGTTGTCGGGACGAAACTGCCCGTGACAGGCGAGGTGCAGAATATCGAAATCCTGCGCGTTCATCGTGTAATTCGAAAAACTCGCCTCCGCGCCCGTTAAAGTTTTCGCGGTTTTGAACAGCTTCTGCAAAGCACGGATTTCCTCGCCCACGAGCGGAATTTTTTCGTCCGCAAACCCAACGAGCAGCACCGTTTCAACGTTTTTCGTCGCTTTTGATTGCAGAAACTGCCAGACGGTCGCGCTCGGCGTCGAGACGACTTCGCGCGATTCAATCAAATACCGTTCGCGTTTCAGCGCAGGAAAGGGAACGTAATGAAGCGCGCCGGCGGGCACGACGATTAAATCGCGCGCGCCGATAAAATCTTCGAGCGCTTCGAAGAGCTTTTCATAAAGCCGCTGCAAATAAAAATCGGCGCGCCGTTTTAATTCGCCGACAAACGCACCCAGATTTTTCGCGCCGTAGCGCAGCGCGCCGAATTGAAACTGCAAGCCTTCGAGCAGCGCGAGAATCTCCGGTTCGCGCGCTAAAGCGTCGAAATACTCGATTTTTTCGTCCGTCACGGCAAAGGCGGAAAGCGTCTCGCCAAACTTTACGAATTCGACGAAAACTTTGTCTGCGCCGAGCAATTTCTGCAAATTTTTGAAATCCAATCCGGCGCTTATTTCGCTAAAGATAGAATCTTTAGCGCCGCCCTTCTCCTGCGTGCTTTCAATTTGCCGTATGACGCCCGAGATTTGTTTTTCGCGCCCGGTTATTTCCTTTTGCAAACCTTTGAATTCGCCGGCTTCGGCGCGGCTCAAGCGGCTGTAAAACCAATTCAGCTCCTCGCGCAAATCTTCCAGCTTTTCGGAAAGTTCGGTCGGTTTTTCCGCCCGGCTCCGCGTTCTGCCCATGCTTTCCGAAAGCGTTCGCGCGCGCGCCGTTTCAATCATCAGAAAGGCTTTTTCCGGTTCGTTTTCCGAGAGGTAAATTTTTGCCAGATTTTCATAGGGCGCGAGCTTATCAGCTAAAAACGCCATTCGAAACTCTTCTGCCGGCAGCGGCGCGCGCAGCGTTTCGATAATGCGCAGGGCTTTTTTGAAATAACTTTTCGCCTTTCGCTTATCATTTTGCAAAGCTAATTTACCGAGCGAATTAAGGCAAATCTGCGCCAGATTCGTCTGCTCGCTGCGGACGCTTTCCGCTAAAGTTTCGGTCAGAATCTTTTCCGCCGCTTTGTTTTTTTTCAAAAGCCGCAAAGTTTCGCCGTGCAGCCAGCGGGCAAAAAGCTTTTGGCGGCGGTTTTCGCTTTGCTTTAAAATCTTTTCGGCTTCGAGCACCAGCGCGAGCGCCCGCCGGTAATTCGCGCGCGAGATTTCGAGATTGGCTTCGGTTAATTTCACGCTTGCCGCGCCGTTCGGATTTTTTTCCGCAAAAAAAAGCCGCGCCGATTTTCCAAGCTCGGTCCGGGCTTTTCTGAAATCGTTTCGGAGCCACGCCGTGCGTCCCGAATTGGCGCGCGCGCGCGCTTCTTCGCCTTGCAGCTTCAAACGTTTGAGCGCGTCTGAAACGGCTGCGTAAATCGCCGCCGCCTCGTTCGTCAAATTTAATTCGAGATAAATATCGGCGATTTCCAACTCGGCAATCGCCGTCTGGTGCGGCATTTTCAATTCTTCGTATTTTCGGCGCGACAATTCCAGATACCGCAGCGCCTCGTCGAACCGCCCGCGAAAAAACGCCAGATTGCCGAGACTGGCTTCGATTTCCGCAACCGTCACGAGCATTTTTTCTTCTAACGCGGTATCGAGCGCGCGGGCGAAAAATTCTTCCGCCTTGTGAAAATTGTTTAGTTCGGCATAAGTATTGGCGAGACTGTTGTCGCTCATCGCAAGCTCGGTTTTATTGCCGGTTTTGAGAAATCGCGCGCGGGCGGAAAGATAAAATTTTTCGGCGGTCGATTCTTTGCCCTGCCGCGCGACGATGTTTCCGAGGTTTTTTTCGATCTTTCCGGCAGCCAGCTCGTCGCCGTATTTTTCAAAAACTTTGAGCGCGGCAGAGCCGCATTTAATCGCTTCGGAATATTGCCCCAAAAGCGCGAGCGCGATAAGCTTGGCAACCTGCGTCTGCGCGGCTTCGTGTTTTTGTCCGCGCGCCCGAAAAATCGCGGCGGCTGCGTCAAGGCTTTCGTGCGCCGCGACGAGCCTGCCGCGTGTTAATTCCGCAATTCCCGCGCCCCACAGAAAGTAGGCTTTTATTTCGTCCGACGGTTTAACTTTACTTAAGGTTTTAAGCGCGCGCGCCGCCGTTTGCGTGCGCGCCGGGTTCGCGCTCCAGGCAGTCTGGCAAACGTCTTTTAAGAGTTGCGCGAGGCGCACGCCAGCCGTTTTTTCATTAGCGCGAAGCAGCGTTTCTCTTTCTTTTTCGGTTTTCGCATTAATCAGAGAATTGATGAGTTTTTGCGACGGCATAAGAACATTTTAACTCAAATCCGCGACCGAAGCGCACGAGTCGGACGGTTCGAGCCGCAAAATGGAAAAGCGGCTCGGAAAATTGAATTTCCTCACCGCCTTCCGATGTTTCTCCTACCCCCGAAGAAGAAACATTAGACAATTTCGATGTTCTCGACAAGAATTTCTTTGTCTTTAAAGATTAGTGATAGAGTATAAGTACCTTTTAAAATATTTTCAAATCGAAACTCGCTCAATTCGTTAGATTTAGCCGTAAAATTTTTACTTTCGTTAAAGAGCCTGACTTCCGCTCCGGCAAAATCCGCTCCCAGAACCTGTCCGGCAACCGTGAAATCTTTGTTTGCTTTGGTAATTCGCAAATCGATTTGATGCTCGCCCGCGCCGAAAAGCATCTGGCGCACAGCGGACGACGTTGCCGAGCGCTCGCCCAAAACCGCTTTGCCGGGCGCTAAATCCATCTGCAAAACCGCTAAAACTCGCTGGACGAGCGATTTTTTCGGTTCGACGGCGCGCGCACGGAAAAGATTTTTCGACCATTGAATCGCATCTGCCGGCGCATCCGCCGAATTGTCGGTCTCTATCAGCTTGACGATTTTGTTGAGTAAATCTTCGTTGTTCATTTTTCCCGTAAATTTCATAGCCTCGATTGCCTCTCAGATGAACAGTGCCGCTTTTCCGCCGAAAAAGACAATCGGGTAAAAAGTTTGCAGATAGTTGCGGATAGCTGCAGATAGTTGCAGATAGTTGCGGAAAGTTTTTATAAATTCCTGTAACTTCCTTTAACTTTCTGCAAATTTACCAATAACTATCTGCAACTTCCTGTCAACTTCCTGCAACTTTTCAACTTTTCAAGATTTTCGCGAGCTTTTGCAGGCAGCGCGCGCGCATCGGGCTGATGCTGGTTTCGCCGACGCCGATGGCTGCCGCGACTTCCGCGTAACTTGCCGCCGCGTCGCGCATGTAAATCATCGAAAGAATTTTTTGGCAGCGTTCTTCCAATTCCTTCAGCGCGGCGCGAATTTGGTGCTGCTGCTCCATCTCGATTAAACGGTCGTCGGCAAGCGGCGACGTATCCGCCAGCGAAGCCATTTCCATCTCCATTTCTTCCTCGGTTTCAGGCGTATAAAAGCCTTTCGAGCGGCGCACGGTTGACCAGGTTTTAAATTTCGCGGTCGTCACCATCCACGAACGGATTTTTTCGGGCTGCTGGATTTCGTCCAATTTTTCAAACAGCGTCAGAAAAACCTCCTGAAAAACGTCCGACGCCTGCTCTTCGCTCAGCCCGGCACGGCGCGGAATCGTGATAATCAATCGCTGGTAACGGTCAACGAGCGCGTTCCAAGCCGCTTCGTCGCCGCGCCGGCACGCCGCGATAAGCTCGACGTCGGTTTGCTCAAGGCTGCGCGCGGAAAAATTTATTTGTTCTGAATGTGCGTCGTTCACAGTTAAAAGTAAAACAAAATTTATTTTCCCCCGGAAGCCGCTTTCATCTCGGCAAGCAAATCGTCTGCCGTAAAATCGTTACCGGCGAAGATTTTCGTGATCTTGCCTGCGGGCGAAACGACGGCGGTGCGTAAACTGTGATTTATCTGCGCCTTGTCGCTCGGATCGGTTTCGTATCGAAGCCCGAAAAAATCGGCAATTGCACGTACTTCCTTGTCGTTTCCGACCGCTAACTGCCAGACGCTAAAATCGGGTTTCGCGTTTTTACCCAGGTAACCTTGCCCGTATTGTCGAAGCTTTTCGGGCGTATCGTTGGCGGGGTCGAACGAAACGCTCAAGAGCCGAAATTGGTCTTTCAGCTCGGAATTCATTATCTGCAAAGCCGCGTCCGAAAAATTCGCGGACATCCTGATACAGTAATCCGGGAGCGGGCAGCGCGCGTAAATAAACGTGATTGCCCAGGTTTTGCCTTTGAAATCACTGGTCGAAATTCGTTTGCCGTCCTGATTCGTGAGCGTAAATTCGGGAACTTCTTTGCCGAACTGCGCGAATCTCATATCGACCTGCGGCGCGGGCTGGTTCGGATTCGGCGCGGCGGAAATGGCGATATTTTCGAGCCAGGAAGAAGGCGTCGCAGTTTCGTCAACGACCAAATCCGCCTGAATTTCCGCGCCCGGCGTCAAATCGTCCCAAACCCAATCGGCTTTGACCGCAAAATCCATCGTCATGGCGCTCATCAAGCCTTTAACTTCGCCGTGTTCGATGGTCGCCGTCTTTTTTGCTTTATCGGCGGCGATAACTTTGCCTTTCAACGAATAGCGTTTGGCATTGCTTGATGTTTGCTGCTCCTCGGTCGTGCCGGCTTTTTGGCAGGCGGTAAAAAGCAGAATTACGGATAAAAATAAAATTAAAACACGCATAAAACCTGAAAGCTAAATTTTGCCTGTAAAAACCATTTAACGCAAAGCGGCAAAGCGGCAAAGCGGCGAAGAATTTTAAGGATTATAAAAATTTTCGGCGTTCGCGGCGTCTTTACGCCTTTGCATTAAATGGTTTATTTTGTCCTTAAATTTTCGTCGTAAAACGTCCGGTAAACGCGGTAATTCGCCATCACTTTGTAGGCGTAATCCTTCGATTGCGAAAAGACGATTTCGGGAACATAGCGGTCTGCCGAATCCGCTTTTGCGCGGAGAATCCAGCGCTGCACGTTGTCCTCGCCGCCGTTATAGCTTGCCGCGACCGCCGCCGGTTCGTTCGGAAACAGTTTGAACAGGTTGCCGAGATACTGCGAGCCGAAAAGAATCGCGGTCGGCGGGTTGTAAAGCTCGTCCTGCCGGAAATTATCCTTTTTCAGTTCGCGCGCGATTTGATTCGAGGTCGTCGAAATAAACTGCATCAGCCCGCGCGCCGCCGCAACCGATTTAACGTCGGCGCGATAACGCGATTCCTGCCGCATAATCGACAGCACGAAACGCGCGTCAACGCCGCGCTCGGGCGCGAACCGGACGAGCGAATCGGCGTACGGCACAGGATATAAAAGCTCAGCCTGCTCGCGCGGAATCAATTCGATTTGATAATCCGACGGAACTGCGCGCCAGAGCGGTTCGATAAACGCGACGGCGCGATTCGCCATATCGCCGCGCTTATAAAAAACCGCCAATGTGTAATTAAAATCGGCGTTTCCGACTGTCTTTTTCTCCTCTTCCTCCGCTTTCTCCAGTTCCGGCGCGGCTTCGTCGTAAAGTCCTAAGAATAATAATTCGTCGGCGAGATTTTGATGGTAGCTCGTCGCCGGCGCAGCCCGTTTTTCGCGTAAAACTTCCTTGCGTCCCAATTCGAGCAGTTTGAATTGCGGCACTTTTTGAAAATCGGGCAAGACTTCGTAAACGCGCCTCAGGATACCGAGCAGGATTTCCTTTTTTGTCACGTTTGCCGACACTGATTCATCCGAATTTTCGGCGTCGCTCAGCAGGCGCACGGCGGATTGCGCCGCCGTGCGCTGCGCTTCCGGGTTGCGGACTTCGATGTTTTTCGTTAATTCCTCGTACTTTTGCCTGACGAACGGCGAGGTCTTTTCGGTATTGGCGAGAACTCTGAGCCGCTCGGTTGCGCGCCAGCCGTAATATTCGCCGCGCCCGTCGGGAATCGAAAGATAGACGGCAATCGCCTCGGGAAATTTTTGCAGATTTTCGAGTGCGAAGCCTTTTAAGAACAAAACCTCGGCGCGGTTAGTGCCGCCGGGGACGCGCGTTCCGCCCAAATCGCTGAACGCGAGAAGCTTTTCCGCGTCCGCAAGCGCGGCTTGCCAATCGTTCCCGGCGATGCGAATGCGGAGCTGCGCGAAAAGCGCGAGCGCTTCGGGAAGTTTTCCTTTGAAAACTTCCTGCGTTTTTGCCGCCCATTTGAGCGCGTCATTTTCTTCGCCCGTATCGCGCAAAACATCGACGATGTTCAGATAGGCTCGTTCAATGTTGTCGGCGTCGCCGTATTTTTCGATAAATTTTTGGTAGCGCTTGATTGCTTCTTTCGGTTTGCTGACGCGCGCGTAAGCGGACGCCGCCTGCAGCAGCGCGTCGCGCGCCGTCCAGTGTTCGGGAAACTGTTCCTCGACGCGTTCGAACCAGTTTATCGCCTCGACGAAATTGGCTTCCTGCGCGTAGCCGCGACCGGTTTGGAAAAGCGCTTCCGGGACGCCCGCGCTCTGCGGATAATTTTTGATGATTGCCTGGTAATGAAGGCGCGCGTCCGCGAAATCGCGGTTAAATTGATAAATCCACGCGCGCTGCTGATGCGCCGCATCCGGCAGCGGCGCGACCGCTTTGCCGAAATCCGCGCCCGTTTCGATTCTGTCCAAACCTTTCGTGGCGGCAAGTGCAAAATCGTCGGGCTGTGCCGGATTTTCCGGATTGGTAATCAATTTCGTGAAAACTTCGCGCGCCTCAGCCGGTTTGTCGCTTTGCAGATAAGCTTCGCCGAGCAGGACGAGATTTTCTCTTGCCTGAGAGTTGTCCTTCGCCGCTTGTCCGTTGTTTTTAGAAAATTGGGAGCGAACGCCGGCGGCGGACAACGAGCCAATCACGAATTCATAGTTCCGGCTTTCGAAATAGCTTCGCAGAATCCGCGCTTTGACCGCGTCGCTCAACAAACTTTCGGGCGCGAACGATGAAATTTCCAATAAAAAAGAGCGTTCGAGCATCGGATTTCCGCTCACGCCCGCCAGCTGCGACAGATGCCAGAGCGCGTATTCGCTCAAAACCGAATTACGCTTCACGACCGCCTGGTAATTTGCCATTGCCGCGGCAAAGTCACCTTTTTTCTCGGCGGCGCGCGCCAGAAGGTAATCGTAATTATTAAGTTCGAAAATCTTTTTCTCCGCCGTTTTTAAGGCTTCAAGCTCGGCGACCGCCGCCGGATAATCGCGGGTTTCAATTAAACGGAGAATTTTTTGATGTTTTTCGGCTGGCGTCTGCGCGGAAAGATTGCCGGCAAGGATGATGGTCAGAAGGAAAAAAAATGCGTTTGAAAATTTCATCAAACGCATTTTAACTTAAAAATTAAAAGACCTGAATGAAAATTTTACGGAATCGCGACGATGCTGCCCTTGACAATCGAAGTCGTAATCGGCTGGTCGCCCGTCCTTCCGTAATAGAAAACGGACATCCTGCCGGAGATGGTTTCTTTGACGTACCAGACGCCGTCGCGGAAAACTCCCAAATCGGCTAAACCGTCGCCGTTGTAATCAGCCGGAACCGGATAATCGGTTGAAAGCCCGAATTGAAACGTGTAAACCTCGGCGGTCGCGCTGTCCTCGATGAGCCATGTTCCCGCGCGGAAAACCGCGAAATCCGCCTTTTCGTCGCCCGTGTAATCTGCCGGCACGAGCAAATCGTAACCGGCTTGCCCGAACTCGGACGTTTTCCACGCGCCGTTTGAGCTTTGCAGAACATACCAGCGATTTTCGGTCGGGCGGAAAACCGCAAAATCCGCTTTTCCGTCAGCGTCATAATCCGCCGGAACGGGAACGTCGCCTAATTTTCCCCAGTTGAAATATTGCGCGTATTGCGGGCTGAAGCCGCTCGTCGATTTCAAAACGTACCACGTGCCGTTCGCCGGTCGCCAGACGGCAATGTCGGCGTGACCGTCGCCGTCGTAATCCGCCGCGACCGGTTCGTCCGATATGGCGCCGAAGGGAAAGTAAGTTACCGTTCCCCAATTTAAGATTTGATATTCGCGGTCGCGGCTTTTGAGGATATGCCACGTTCCCGTCTGGGCGCGCCAGATGGCGAAATCCGTCAACCCGTCGCCGTCGTAATCCGCCGGAACGAGCGAATCGGTCGCGAGTCCCCAGCGCGTCGTCGCGGACGTTTGCGCTTCCGAGGAAAACGAATACCAGTTACCTTCCGCCGGGCGAAAAACTCCCAAATCGGCTTTTCTGTCGTAATCGAAATAGGCTTGCGCATTTATTCGGTCGGCACCGACGAATGCGAAAAAGCTAAAAAGTAAAAACGTTTTTGTGAATAACAGGGCAAATGTTTTCATAAAGAATCTTGCAAAATAATCCGCAGTTAAAATCACCGAATGTATGGAAATGCGTCATTAAACTTCTTTCCTGACAGACAAGCAATCTATATGCCTTTTGCTTTAAGTTTTTGTTTCTGCCTTTTGAAACTGGCAATTAATCGAAAATTCCCGAAACGCGCGGAAAATAAAAAAGAGAGTTTTGAAAACTCTCTTCCGGACGCGAAAGTTATGAATTTTTAACGCGTAAAGCTTAAATTTGCCCATTGTGCCGGACGGTCGCCGCCGAGTCCGAAATTTCGAAGTTTAAAGGTTTCATGTTTTCTCAGCTTCAAATGATTGAAGAAAGTGTGTTTAAGTGATTTTTCGCGAGAATGCGGACAGCATAGCGAACTTTGTCTGCGCCTGCCGATAATTTTTGTTTCGATTCAGCAAAATTCACAATCGCCGAGAAATTCCGTAAAATCAAAAATTTATGACAGCAAGAATTTTGAGCGGTAAGGAAATTTCCGAAGAGATAAAACGCGAAGTCGCCGAAGAAGTCTGGCGCCTGTCGGAAAATTACGGGTTTCGCCCGTGTCTCGCGGTCGTTCGCGTCGGCGAAGATGCGGCGTCGAAGGTTTACGTCACGAGCAAAGTAAAGACGAGCGAAGAACTCGGGATGATTTCCGAGCATCATCATCCGGACGAAAATATCTCGCACGAAGAGTTGCTGAATCTGGTCAAAGACTTGAACCGGCGCGAGGAAGTTGACGGCATTCTGGTGCAATTGCCGCTTCCCGCACAGATTGACGAGCGCGAGATTCTCGAAACAATCAATCCCGAAAAGGACGTTGACGGCTTTCACCCGGTCAACGTCGGCAAGCTCTCGCAGGGACAAAAAGCGCTCGTGCCGTGCACGCCTGCCGGGATTATCGAAATTTTAAAGCGTTCCGGCATTCCGATTGCGGGCGAGCACGCCGTTATCATCGGGCGCAGCAACATCGTCGGTAAACCGATGGCGCAGCTTTTATTGCAGGAAAACGCGACCGTCACGATTTGCCATTCACGCACGCGCCGGTTGGCGGAAATTACTTCGCAAGCCGATATTCTGGTGGCGGCAATCGGTCGCGCCGGGTTTGTCCGCGCCGCGCATATCAAGCCGGGTGCAACCGTCATCGACGTGGGCATGAATAATGCTTCGGACGCCGAATCGGCGCGCGAACTTTTTGGTGAAGACGAACTCGAACGGCGTCTGAACACGATTGCGAAACGCGGCTTTACTCTGGTCGGCGACGTTAATCCGAAAGAAGCAAAGGAAAAAGCGGCGAATTTTACGCCCGTTCCCGGCGGCGTCGGTCTTTTGACGGTCGCGATGCTGATGAAAAACACGGTCAAAGCGGCGAAAATGAGAAGAAGTGGAAAGTGGAAAATGGAAAACGGAAAATAAAAAAATCTGTGTAATTTTCCGTTTTCCATTTTCCATTGGAAAAATTATGAAATTTGAAGAATATCAACGGGAAGCCAAGCAGACGGCGCTCTATCCGAGACGCCTTCAGAATCTCGAATACCCGACGCTCGGGCTGACGGGCGAAGCGGGCGAAGTCGCGAACATCGTTAAGAAAATTCAACGCGATTACGGCGGCGAAATCACCGACGAAATCCGCGCGAAATTAAAGGACGAACTCGGCGACGTCCTCTGGTACATTTCCGCCTGCGCCGACGAATTAGGCTTGACGCTCACCGAGATTGCCGAATTTAACGTCGAAAAATTGGCGAAACGGCATAACCGCGAAAACGGTAAACGGAAAACGGAAAATGGAAAATAGGGAAAATCCGTTAAAAGACAAATCGTATAAATTCGCCCTGCGAATTATTAAACTTTATAAGCATTTAGCTGAAGAGAATAAGGAGTACGTTTTGTCAAAACAGGTTTTGCGCTCAGGAACATCAATTGGCGCTAATATTACTGAAGGAAATCAAGCACAGTCTAAATCTGATTTTATTCATAAACTTTCTATCGCGCTCAAAGAGGCTTTTGAAACAGAGTATTGGCTTTGTCTGTTACGCGACAGTGAATATATTACCGAAAAACAAGCGGAATCTTTACTTATCGATTGTCAGGAAGTACAGAAAATTCTAACGGCATCTATTAAAACGGCTAAATCGAGTAATTAAAAATATGGAGAAAATGATGAAGTAAAAACCCGGTGCGATTTTATTGCGGCTCTTGCGGTTGACGCATTAGTTGATGGTGGTCTAATAAAAAAAGAAGAATTTGAAAAAGCTTCAGCTATTGTTGCCGGGGAACTTCTTATTCGTTTGCTGCTTAATGATTATCCGCCGCCGCAAAGTTAAATATCGCTGATAATTCAAAACGCCGCTGGCGTACGTTCTTCAAATTTTCCATTTTCCACTTTCCGTTTTCCATTATGCTGAAAGTCGGTCTGACAGGTTCAATCGCGGTTGGTAAAAGTTATGTTTGCGCGTGTCTGCAAGAGCTCGGCGCGTTTGTTCTGGACGCCGACCAAACGGCGCGCGACGTGGTCGCGCCCGGTTCGAAAGGCTTGGCGCTGATTGCCGAAAAGTTCGGTCATGATGTTTTGACCGAAGCGGGCGAGCTTGACCGGGCGCGGATGGGAGCGATTGTTTTTGCCGACGAAACGAAACGACAGCTTTTGAATTCAATCGTGCATCCGCTGGTTTTTGAAGCGCAGGACGCGTGGCTCGCGGAAAAAGAACGCGAAAACGAGCGCGGCGTGGCTGTTATTGACGCGGCTTTAATGATAGAATCATATGGTTACAAGCGATTTACGAAACTCATTGTTGTCTGGTGTGAGCCTCAGATACAGTTACAACGCTTAATGATGCGCAACAATCTAAGCGAGGCGGAAGCTGTCAAGCGTATCCGGGCGCAGCTGCCGCAGGAAGAAAAAAAGCGTTACGCCGATTTTCTAATCGACACTTCCGGCGGTTTTGAAAATACGCGGCGGCGGACAATTGAAGTTTTCGAGCAATTAAAGCTTTTAACTTGATTATGAATTCACGGGAAAGAAAAGGAGACAAGGAGATGCGGAGCAGCGGCGCGAAAATGCGCGTAAAATCTCCTTTTCTCCTTTTTTCCTTGTCTCCTCTACTTCTTTTAATTTTTCCGTGCCTGATTTTTTTATCAGCGTGCAGCGAGCTTGAGAAACCGAAAACCGAACCTTTTTACGCCGAAACCAAGCCGCCGCAGAAGAAGGAATTTCGCTGGAGCAACGGCAAAATGCCGAAATCCTTTGACCCGGCAATGGCGGCGGCGGCGCCTGAAACGGACATTGTGCGCGCCGTTTTTGAAGGCTTGACCGATACGAATTCAAAAACTCTGGAAGCGGCGCCGTCGGTTGCCGAAAAATGGACGGCTTCGGAAGATTTCAAGACGTGGACTTTCTTTCTGCGCAAAGACGCGAAATGGTCGAACGGCGAGCGCGTCACCGCCGGGGATTTCGTCCGTTCGTGGACGCGCCTGACGGAATTAGGCGATAAAGCTTCGCATCCGAAGCTGCTCGAAAACATCGCCGGAACGCGCGAACTAAAGCAAAAAAACCAGCTCGTTGTCGAAGAGAACACGAATAACAGCTTGCTGAAAACCGTTCCCGCTCCGAATCTGCCGATTTTGAATTCAAATATCAATGCGGCGCCGAAGACGGAAACCCGACCCTTGCCGTCAAAATCTCCCGTAACGCCCGAAAAACCGGAAAAAGACAAGCCCAAAGATAAATCCAAACAACCGCCGGAAGTAAAGTTCGGCGTCGAAGCCGTGAACGATTTCACGCTGAAAGTTTCGCTCGTCGAGCCGGACAAAGATTTTCCGGCGCTCGTCGCGCACCCTATGTTTCGCCCGATTTATGGCGACGGCAAAGATTTCGAGGACGGAAAATTAAACGCCGCGATTGTCACGAACGGCGCGTTTCGCATTTCGGTCGTCGGGCAGGACAGCATTGTGCTCGACCGCGCCGATTATTTCTGGGATAAAGATAAGGTCGAGCTTGAACGCGTGCGTTTCGTCGCGAAAGAAAATGCGGAAAAAGCGCTCGAAGCCTACCGGACGGGCGAGATAGACGCGGTGACGAACGCCAGTTTCGAGCCGCTCGCGTTAAAGCTGCTCGCGCCGTACGACGATTTCAAGCGCAAAACGCACAGTGCTCTGAATTTCTACGAGTTCAATCTGCACAAAAAACCGTACGACGACCGCCGCGTGCGCGAAGCCCTGGCGATTTCGATTGAACGCGAGCGCCTGACCGAAATCGAAATGGACGGCTCGACGCGTCCTGCCTTTAGTTTTCTGCCGTTCACAAACGAAAACGATAAAAGATTGGTGCAGGATAAGGAGCGCGCGAAGGAACTGCTGGCGGAAGCCGGATTTGAAGACGGCGAGGATTTTCCGGTCATCCGGCTGGTCATTAACCGTAACGACGTGCAGCAGCGTATTGCCAAAGCGGTCGTGAAAATGTGGAAGCAGGCGCTCAATATCGACACGGTGATTATCGTCAAAGAAGCGTCGGAAATCGATGCGGCGCGCGCGCGCCGCGAATTCGACATTTTGCGGCGCGGCGTGGTTTTGCCGACAGCGGACGAAACCGCCGGTTTAATGGCGATATTCGAACCGCCGTCACCGCTGAAAAGCGAAGCTCCGGCAACCGCCGCGCCGAGTATGTTGACGACGGAAAATCCGCTGAATGCGGAAGTGAAAAAACCGGAAGAAACTCCGGCAGGCGAGCAGCCGGAAGCAAAAGCACCGGCGGAAATCGCGGAAAATCTGACTGTTTTGACCGAAGATGAAGCGATTGAAGAAATCCCGGCGATTCCGCTTTATTTTCCGACTTCTTATTCGCTGGTGAAGCCTTATATTCAAGGATTCGAGATTAACACGCTCGACGCGCCCTCGCTCAAAGACGTAAAAATCGATAATAATTGGCAACCGAAAAAGCCGAATGGTGAATCGTAATTCAGATGAATTTCGGTCTTCTGGCTTGGGTCTTCGGTTTTTGATTTTTACGAAGTCCAAAAACCAAAAACCAAAAACTAAACCGGGACCGCATTTCTTGCGTATAAAAGCTATAACGTGATAAGTTTAGGGCAGTTGCTATTGTTTTTCCTGTTCTCTTCCGTTGCTAGTTTAGAGCATTTCAATAATCGAAAGATTTCGTCAAAAGGGTATCGAATTATGACAAAAAGCCGCTTTTTTCAGTTTCGCGCGATTCTTGCAATCGTCGTTTTGTCTTCTTTTCTAATCAGTTGTTCGACCAAAGCAACGAGTCGCTATTTTGGGAAAACGAACGCGCCGACCGACAACACTTTGCGGTATATCACGGGTTCCGAGCCGGAATCGCTCGACCCGCAGGTGCCGAACGGTCAGCCCGAAGCGCGGCTGCTGATGGCTCTCTATGAAGGTTTGGTCGAATATCACCCGAAAACGATGGAGCCGATTCCGGCAATCGCCAAAAGCTGGGAAGTAAGCAAGGACGGAACGGAATATCTTTTCTACCTGCGCGACAACGCTAAATTTTCAAACGGCGACCCGATAACGGCGCAGGATTTCGTTTACACCATCCGGCGCGGCTTTTCGCCCGAACTCGCTTCGCGCAACGCTTCGTTAGGCTACTACATAAAATATTCGGAAGCCTACAATTCAAACAAATCGTTTGTCGAGGACGCGAACGGTCAATTTTTATCGAATAAAGATTTGGAAGAACCGGCAGCCGATAAAACTGCTCAGCCGACGACTCCCGCGACAGATAATTTCGGCGCGGAAACCGAGTTTCATAAATTTCTCGACGCGCCCGAACGCCTGACGGTTCCGTCAGATGAAAAAGACCGCGCCAAATTAACCGATAAGGACGAAAAGTTGAAAAAGGCGCTCGAAGGCAAAAAACTCGTGCCGGTTAAAGCGGAAGACATCGGCGTCGAAGCGATTGACGATTACACGCTGCGCATCAAGCTTTACCAGCCCGCACCGTATTTTGTCGGCATCCTCGCGCACCAGTTTTTCCGCGTTGTGCCGCGCAAAGTCATCGAGCAGTGGAAAGATGCGTGGTCGCGTCCCGAGCATATCGTGACGAGCGGCGCGTATAAGGTTTTGGAGGATCGCCCGTATGACGAGCTGATTGTTGTTCGAGACCCGAACTACTGGGACGCGGCGAACGTCAAGCTCGACCGCATCGAGTTTTATCCGCTCGATGAACAGCCGACGATGATGAATCTTTACAAGGCGGGAAGCGTTGATGCGCTCTATAATCACACGGTTCCGGCGGCGTGGAACGACGTCGTTCGTCAATACAAGGACGAATACCTGCTGTTCCCGGAAGCGGCGACCGAATTTTACGTGATCAACGTCAAAAAGCCGCCGATGGACAACGTCAAAGTCCGGCAGGCGTTCGCGCTCGCCATCGACCGCGAATCGCTGGCGCAGTTTCGCAAGACATTGAAACCGCTGGTCGATATGACGCCCGAAGGAATTTTCCCGAAATACGAAGAGGCGCGGACGAAGATTTACACCGAAGAACTGAAAAAACAGGGCAGCTCGCTCGAAGAATGGAAGGCACGAATGTTTGACGCCGAAAAGGCGCGTAAAACGCTGACCGACGCCGGTTTTCCGGTGCAGAAAACCGGCAGCGGCTACGCCTGCCCGACGTTTCCCGCCGAAAAGGTCGCGATTACTTACAATACGGCGGAATCGAACAAGGCGGTTGCCGAATTCGTGCAGGCACAGTGGAAGCAGAATTTAGGTATCGAAGTCCCGCTCAAGAATATGGAATTCCGCACGTTTCTGCCGCTATTGAACAAAGTCGATTACGAAGGTTTTGCGCGGCGCGGCTGGGTCGGCGATTATATGGACCCGTACACGTTTCTGGGGCTTTATTACTCGCAGGCAAACGAAGGCGGAACCGGCTGGTGGGACCCGAAATACGACAAAATGCTCGACGACGCGAACAACGAAACCGACGAGATGAAGCGGTACGAAATACTGGCGCGCGCCGAATTTTACATCTCGCAGCAGCAGATAATCATTCCGCTCGGCACGAGCGGCACGAGCTGGATGAAAAAGCCGTACGTCAAAGGAATGTACCCGAACGCCGGAACGCTTCACGCGTGGAAATTCGTCTACATCGAAAAAGACCCGAACAAATGGGACAAAGAGGTGGACAATATTATGAAGGAGCAGGATGCGGCGGTAAACGAGCAGCTGGATAAATTGATGGAAACGCAAAAGACGTTCGAGCAGAAACGCGCCGCCGAAAAACAGAATCAGGCACCGGCAAAAGCCGAATAGACAAGAGATAAAATGTTAAGTTTCATTATTCGCAGATTATTAATCATCATCCCGATGGCGCTGCTCGTCGTCACGCTGACGTGGGGCTTGATTCGCATCGCGCCCGGCACTTTCTACGACAGCGAAAAGAAACTGCCGCCCGCGGTTAAAGCCAATATCGAGAAAAAATACGGTCTCGACAAGCCGTGGTACAAGCAGTACGGAATCATGATTTGGAACACCGTTCGCGGCGATTTCGGCGAGTCGTTAAAGTATCAGGGGCAAACCGTCAACGAAATTATCTGGCGGCATTTGCCGTATTCGGCGACCATCGGAATCCTGGCTTATATTCTCGCGCTCGGAATCGGTTTAGCCTCGGGAATTACCGCCGCGCTGAAGCAAAATTCGGTGTTCGATTACGGCTCGATGGCGCTCGCGATGCTCGGGCTGTCGGTGCCGAACTTTGTTTTAGGTCCGATTCTGGTGCTGATTTTCGGGCTCGGTCTGTTTATTTTTCCGCCGGCGCGCTGGGGCGGAATTGCGGCGCTTGTTTTGCCGGTGATTACGCTCGCGGCAATTTACGCGGCTTACATCGCGCGCCTGACGCGCGCCGGAATGCTCGAAGTCATGCGTTCCGATTATATCCGCACGGCGCGCGCCAAAGGTTTGGACGAAACAACCGTCCTGCTCAAACACGGTCTGCGCGGCGGCATTATCCCGGTCGTTTCGTTTACCGGACCGGCGCTCGCCGCGCTTCTGGCGGGAACGGTCGTCGTCGAGAGAGTTTTCGCGATTCCCGGTTTGGGCAACATTTTTATCCAGTCGGTCTTAAATCGCGACGAGCCTTTAACTTTGGGAATCGTCGCGTTTCTATCGATTCTGGTAATGCTTTTCAATTTGATTGTCGATATTTCATACGGATTTTTAGACCCGCGTATTCGCTACGAATAAAATTTATGACGACGGTTGCGCAAATAGAACAGATTTCTCCGGTGACGCGAAAGAGATTCCGCGTCGAAGATTTTCATAAAATGATGAAAGCCGGGATTATACCCGAAGAAAGCGGCTGGGAAGTTATCGACGGCTATTTGATAGACAAAATGACAATTGGAAGCAAACACGCAAGCGTAATCAGAAGATTAAGCAAGTTGTTGGAAAGAAAGGTCGGCGAAATCGCCCTGATTTCAGGTCAAAATCCGGTTCATATTGACGATTACAATGAACCCGAACCGGACATTGCTTTGCTCAAGCCGCGCGCCGATTTTTATGCGACGAGTCATCCGACGCCGGAAGACGTTTTAATAGCTATCGAAATATCCGATTCGACGCTTGCTTATGACCGCGAGATAAAGAAAGCGCTTTATGCGGCGGCGGGAATTGCGGAGTATTGGCTTGTGAATTTACAGAACGGCACAGTCGAATTTTACGCGCAGCCGAAGGACGGAAATTATCGTTTAACTATAATCTCGGAAGCGGGCGAAATGCTCGAATCGCACGCCGTCGAAAATTTAACGCTGGCAATTGACGAGATATTAGGTTTATAAAATTTTATGGCAGACGGAAAAGATATTGTAAAAGGAACATCTCTCTGGGCGGACGCGTGGAAGCGCCTGCTGAAAAATAAGCTCGCCGTGTTCGGTTTAATCGTGCTCGCGATAATGGTCGTGGCGGTTATCATCGGACCTTATATTATTTATTGGACAACCGGCATCGCGGCGGCTGATATTCCGGCGGAAGGCGATTTGCTTAATTCTTTCCCGCCGTCGCTGCGGCATCCGATGGGCACGGACGAAGCCGGGCGCGACATTCTCGCCAGAGTTTTACAGGGCGGGCGAATTTCATTGATGGTCGGCATTATCTCGACGATTGTGTCCCTGATTATCGGCGTTTCCTACGGTGCCATCGCCGGATACCTCGGCGGCGGCATCGATAATTTGATGATGCGCATTGTCGATATTATCTATTCCATTCCGTACATCTTAGTCGTTATCGTTCTGCTGTCGGTTTTCGGCGGACCGAACACGCCGGTGTTGATTTCATGGCTGCCGCAGGTTCTTGCCGCGCTCGTGCTGCTTATCGTTCTTATTCCGGTCGCCGTTCTCATCTACCGCCGGCTGGTCGAACACTTTACTGATTTAGACGGGGTTATACTTTTTTTGCTGAAGATTCTTTACACCGCCGGGGTGCTCGCCGTCATCGCGGCGGTTGTCATCGTTACGGGGTACCTGCTTATGCTCGGCAATGTCGGAACGTATTGGGCGGGGCTGTATTCGGGCAATGTCAATCAGGGATTGAGCCAGATTTTCCTGCTCTTTTTCGCGCTCGGGCTGGTTTCATGGCTGACGATGGCGCGCGTCGTGCGCGGGCAGGTTTTGAGCCTGAAGAATCAGGAATTCGTGCTCGCGGCGCGGGCGACCGGCGTTTCGACGCTCGGAATTATCTTCAAGCATCTCGTCCCGAACACGCTCGGTCCGGTGATTGTTTACGCGACGCTGACCGTGCCTTCCGTCATGCTGACCGAAGCGTTCCTGTCGTTTCTGGGCTTGGGCGTGCAGGCGCCTTACGCTTCGTGGGGAAGTCTTGCGTCGGACGGCATTAAAAACATCGCGATTTACCCGTGGCAGATGATTTTCCCGGGTGTGACAATGGCGCTGACGCTCTTTTCATTAAACTTTGTCGGCGACGGTCTGCGTGACGCGCTCGACCCGCAGACGCGGAAATTCTAACAATAAAATTGCTTTCGATTTTAGAAAAATTACGGGAGAGATTGATGAAGAAAAGCTATTTGGCGGGCGTCTTAATGGTTTTAATTGGTTGTTTTTCGCCGGGCGCAGAGGCGCAGCGCACAACGCAGACAAATAAAACAACGCCGGACACGAAACAGGCGAATACGATAAAAGTCGCGCGCGAAGGCGTCGGTTTTGGCGGCGTCGTGGTCGGCAAATCGACGCAAGCCGATGTTATAAAAAAGTTCGGCAAAGACTATAAATTGAAAACTCACAAAAAGTATTCTCTCCAGATGGTTTACGCGAACGGCTTATCGTTTTACATCTGCCAGTCGGACAAGCGCAAACAGGTTTTCGACATCGAACTTCGCGTGCCCTTCGAAGCAAAAACGAGCAAAGGCATTGTTTTAGGTAAATCGACGCGCGAAGACATCGAGAAAATCTACGGTAAACAGGCAGACGGCGGCTTGCAGTATCGCGGCGTGAGCTTTTTCTACGCTCCTTATAAAGGCAAAAAGACGGTCACGGTCATCGATATTGTCGAAAATTCGGGCATCCGGCAATGCGACCAGCAATAGAAATTTTATGATAACGGCAGATTTTCAAAACTGGTTACAAGAGAATAAATGAGCGAAACAAACGGTACAATTTTATCGGTCAACAATCTGAAGACGTATTTTCAGACCGAAGACGGCGTGGTCAAAGCGGTTGACGGCATCACGTTTGAACTGGAAAAAGGCGAGACACTCGGCATCGTCGGCGAATCGGGCAGCGGCAAATCGGTGACGAATCTTTCCGTCATGCGGCTGATTCCGGAACCGCCGGGAAAGATTGTTGACGGCGACATTATTTTTAACGGCATCGACGTACGCAAACTCTCGATGGAGGACGTGCGCAAGATTCGCGGCAAACGAATCGCGATGATTTTTCAGGACCCGATGACCTCTTTGAATCCGTTTTTGAAAATCTCGACGCAGCTGATGGAAGTCACGCAGCTTCATCTCGGGCACACGAAACAGCAAGCCTACGACCACGCCGTAAAAATGCTGAAGACCGTCGGCATTCCCGATGCTGAGAGCCGTATCAATGATTATCCGCACGAATTTTCGGGCGGGATGCGCCAGCGCGTGATGATTGCGATGGCTTTATCCTGCGACCCCGAATTATTGATTGCGGACGAGCCGACAACCGCGCTCGACGTCACGATTCAGGCGCAGATTCTCGAACTTATCAAGGATTTGAAGGCGCGCATGGGAACGAGCGTGATTCTCATCACGCACGATTTGGGCGTTGTCGCCGGGATGACCGATAAAATTATCGTGATGTATGCCGGGAAGGTTTTCGAGCAGGCGCCGACCGGTGAATTATTTGCAACCCCCGCGAATCCATACACGAAAGGATTATTAAAAAGCGTTCCCGACCCGGCGCACGAAGAAGGCACGGAGCTATACCAGATTCCTGGACTTCCGCCCGACGTGGCGCATCTGCCGCCGGGGTGTCCCTTTGCCGAGCGCTGCGAGCGCGCCGAAGACATCTGCCGCCAGCAATATCCGCCGTTCGTGCAGATTAACGAAAATCACTGGTCGCTGTGCCATTTCGCAAAAGAAGTTTACGCCGAATCGCTGGCGCGGCACGTCAAATAAAAAAAGAACAAGCAGGGAATTTATGAAAAGGATTTTAATTTTAGCCGCGTTTGCTCTCACGTTTGCCGGGTGCAGCGGCACGAACGAAGTCAAAAACACGGCGGCGGCAAATGCGCCCGCGAATACGACCGCCGAACCGTTAAAGGAAGAAGTTTACACGTCGGGCGCAAATCCGCGCGCCGATTTGATAAGCGCGGCGCAAAAGCGGCAAAAGCTGCCGTTTTGGTCGGCGCGAATTACGAGCGAAACCAACGCGGCGGTCAATGCGGAAATGTTTTATGTCGCGCCCGACCGGTATCATTTCAAGCTGCCGAACGGCGAGGTTATCGTTATCGGCAGCGATTCTTTTTCCAATGAAGACGGCGCGTGGAAAAAAGGCGACGAGGGCGCGGGCGAATATATTAAGGAACAAATTACGACGGGAATGAACGAGGGCGCGAAGACTTTGAAAGACGTGCAAATCGTCGGTAAAGAAAAAGTCGGCGGCAAGGACGCGACCGTTTACGCTCATAAATTCGGCGATATTTCGACCAGAGTATGGATTGGAACCGAAAGCGGATTAGAGCTGAAAAACGAAGTCGAAGCCAACATCGGCGGCGCAATGCAGAAGCAGACGACCGTTTACGATTACGAAAAACCGGTCAAAATCGAAGCCCCGAAGATTGATTAAAAGTTTAGAGTTCAGAGTTCGGAGTCGGGAGTTAAAAAAATAAACTCTTGCTCCGAACTCTGAACTCTAAACTCTAAACTGAAATTTATGACAGAAGACAATAATTTTGCGAACGAAAACGGCGAAGAAGCGGTAACCGAAAACGTCACGGTCGAATCCGCAGGAGGGGCGGAGCTTTCCGCGACCGAAAAGCCGACCGAAGTTTACGACGCCGCGACCGCCGAGCGCGTTCGGGCGTTAGCCGACGAGCGTTTTAACGACGACAGCGAGGTTTTAATCTCGATTCGCAACTTGCAGGTTTATTACAAACTCGGCGGCGGGTTGTTCAGGGAAACGAAATACGTCAAGGCGGTTGACGGCGTATCGCTCGACATTCGCAAGGGCGAAACTCTCGGCTTGGTCGGCGAATCGGGCTGCGGTAAATCGACGCTCGGCAAGGCGATTCTGCGGCTGACGGAACCGACCGGCGGCGAAATTTTGTACAAGAACAAAAACCTGACATATCTGAAACCGGCGGCGATGCGCAGCCAGCGCAAGAACCTGCAGATGATTTTTCAAGACCCGTACGCGTCGCTTAATCCGCGCATGAACGTCGGGCAGATTATCGGCGAGCCGATTCGCACATTCGGTTTGCGGGGCGGCAGGTCGGTTGACGAGCAGGTGCAGGAATTGATGGAAACCGTCGGCATGAGCCGCCGGTTCGTCAAACGCTACCCGCACGAGTTTTCCGGCGGTCAGCGCCAGCGCATCGGGATTGCGCGCGCGCTGGCGGTCGACCCGGAATTTATCGTCGCGGACGAACCGATTTCGGCGCTCGACGTTTCGATTCAGGCGCAGATTATGAATCTGATGGAACGCCTGCAAGCCGAGAAAAATCTGACTTATCTTTTTATCTCTCACGACCTGCGCGCCGTCCGGCATCTTTCAGACCGTGTTGCCGTCATGTATCTCGGCAAGATTGTCGAGCTTGCAAACGGCAAGGAAATCTACCGCGAGCCGCTGATGCCGTATACCATCGCGCTCATTTCCGCCGTTCCCGTGCCCGACCCGGAAATCGAGGCAAAACGCGAGCGCATCATCCTGAAAGGCGATGTGCCGTCGCCGATTAACCCGCCCAAAGGCTGTCATTTTCATACTCGCTGCCCGTATGCGATTGACGAGTGCCGGCGAATCGAGCCGGCGCTGGCGGAAATCAAGCCGCGCCATTTTGCCGCCTGCATCCGCATCTCGCCCGAACATCCCCACATCGAAAAGAACGAAGCGGAAGGCTTGCGGGTCGTCGGCGAAGGGAAAACGGATTCTTCAATTAAGAATTAAGAATTATTAAAACCGTGTATTTAATTCTTAATTCTTAGCCCGGAATCTGTAAAATCTCTTTGCCGACCAGCGAGCGCCACAGGTTTTAAGATATTCGGAAATCGGCATAATCTTTCAATTCAAACTTAAAATTGTTTCGTCTTCGCGCGCCAATCGTTTCTCGAAATCGTGTAGCGCACGGTCGGGCGATTTTCGCCGTAGCTCCAGCCGCGAATCTGGTTAAAGAGCCGCAAGGTTCGCGTCGAGCGCATCCCGATTTTTTCCATAATGCGGATTGACGCGCGGTTATCGACAAAGCAGTCGGCGTAGATTTCCGCGACGTGTCCAATCGCAAAACCGACATAGAGCAGGGCGCGGGCGGCTTCGGTCGCGTAGCCTTTGCCCCAAAATTCGAACCCGTAATGCCAGCCGAGCGCGCATTCGATTGATTCCGGTTTGACGTGTGCAATCGAACAGTTTCCGACGAGCGCATCGTCTCGCTTTCTTAGAACAGACAAAGTATAATTCTGGCGATTCACGACCCTTGCCCATTGAATCGCTGCCATCAGACAGACGCGGTTATATCGCTCGTCCGCCTGGTAAGCCAGAATCCCGCCGCGCGCTTCCGGTTCGGCGGCTTGCGCCAAAAGGACGGGCAAATCCGCTTCCCGCACGTCGCGCAGCACAAGGCGTTCGGTTTCTATCTGAAAGCTCATTTATTCTTCGTCCAATTCGGTCATTCGTTCGTCTATAAATTCGTAAAAATCCGGCTCGTCTGAAATCTCCCGGATTTAGCGGTCACAATCGACTGTTTACGCATTAATTGAATCGTTGTTTTTTTCGATAAAAGCATGGCGCGTTTCCAGCGCCGTCAATCGACTCGTCGTGTGCGAGCCCTTTCGGTTCTCTTTCAACTATCATACAGATGTTCGCGGAATTTACTGAAAGCCCTGCACTAAAGTGTATGGTTTTGAGGAGCGTGTTTCAAAGAATAAATGTTTATTTTTACTGTTTACACAAACCCCGCGCGAAGTTTTAGTCTTTAAAATTCTTTAAAGGAAAAAAGGCTTGCACTTGATTGGCAAGCCTTTTTTTCGCTTTGAGGAGCTGAGATGAAAAGTAAATCGCTCTCTGTTTAGTAACGATTGGTCGCCGTCGATGACGTTGTGTTGTCGTCCATCATCGAATCGTCCGTCGTCGAATCGTCCGTCGTGTTGTCAAACGAATCACGCAGCGCGCGAACCTGGTCGTGCGCTGCTTGAACCGCTGAATATTGTTCCTGCACGATTGACGAGACGTTTGCCGGAAGATTTTCTTCGAACGCGTCCTTGTAAGCGTTTTTCGCCACGTCTTCGCCGCGTTCGCATTCGTTCAGGATTGCCGAATCGTCCTGCCCGGTGATTGCCGATTTGATGTTAATCCAGCCGCGATGCAGCGCTCCGGCGGTGCTCGCAGATGTTTCCGGGTCGCCGCCGAGCTCTCTGACAAGCGCTTGCAGCTCGCCCGCAAATTGCGCGCGCTGTTGCCCGAATTCATAGAAAAGGGTTTTTAACTGCGAATTCTGCACGCCTTCCGCCGCTTGCTGAAAGCCTTCCTGCCCGTCTTTGCAGGTTTCAATCAAGTTATTCAGTGTCGAAATCACATCGTCGTTCGATGCCGATTCCGGATAGTTTGCCGTTGTATTGTCGTAGTTGTTTTCCATTCCTTTAAAAACCTCCCTTGAACCGAAAATTTAAATTATTACGTTCCCTGACGTAAGTAATGTACATAACAATCGGTGTGCCAGACGCGATAACCCTTTTGACGGGCGTTTTCGCTTCCCGGCACAACGCGACTGTATGAAACGTATCGAAACACGTTTGTATCAATTTATTGCGTCGCCGATTTCTGCCGCCGGTGGACGCCTTCGGCAAATTCTTCGATGATTTTCTCGTTAAATGCCGGAATGTCGTCCGGTTTGCGGCTCGTCACAAGTCCGTTGTCGGTGACGACCTCTTCGTCAACCCATGTCGCGCCCGCATTTTCCAAATCCGTGCGAAGCGAAGCCCACGACGTGACGGTTTTGCCGCTGACGACGCCGGCTTCGATTAAAGTCCACGGCGCGTGGCAGATTGCGCCGACCGGTTTGCCCGCGTCGAAGAATGCTTTGACAAAGTTCACCGCTTGTTCGTTCATCCTGAGTTTATCGGGATTCATCACGCCGCCCGGCAATTGCAGCGCGTCGAAATCGTCGGCGTTCGCTTCCGCCACCGTTAAGTCAACGTCGATGCTCGCGCCCCAGTTCGTATGATTCCAACCCTTGATTTCGCCCGTTTGCAGGGAAACTATCGAAACCTCGGCGCCGGCTTCTTCCAGAGCCTTTTTCGGCTCGAAAAGCTCGCTTTGTTCAAACCCGTCGGTTGCGAGGATGGCAACCCTTACTCCGTCTAATTTTGTATTATTGCTCATAAAAATCTCCTGTCGTATGAAACCGCGAAACGAATTTCGTTTTAATTCGATTCGCTTCACGATTCCGATAGAACTCGAAACAATTTATATGCCATAATAAAGAATCGCTCAAAATTTCTGTCGGATTTATTGAAATCCCTCGCGTATTCAATCTATCTAACAGTAAGCAAAAATCTTGCGTAACTCACTCCGGATTTTGAGAATCCGGCGGGTAAAAGTTTTTGAAACGGATGAAACGAAACAAGCCGATAGCAGACGCTTCAGAAAATCAGACCGAAAAACTAGCCGCTGAGAGCGGGCTGGCGATTATCGTCGTGGATGAAAAAGGTTCGGTTTCAAAGTCGAATAACAATTCAATCTGCGAGCGTCTTTATTCTTCCGATGAATTTGCGCCGCGCTGCGCGCAGGATTGCGGTCGCGCGTTTCAGCGAGCGACGGACGCCGGCACGGCGGTCGGGTATCAATGCCACGCCGGTCTGGATTGCGTGGCGACGCCGTTAAAGACCGCGAACAAACTGGTCGCCATCGTCGGCAGAACTTTTACGCGCGCCGAAAATTACCGGCTTGCGACGACACGCGCCAGCAACGGCGATTGGCAACAATTTCCGGCGGACGAATTTTTTGAAAACGTGCTCATCAGCGGCTCAGCCAAAGACCTCGAAACGGTTGCGAAACGTCTGGAAGACCTGGGCGACCGGGTTTTGCCGGCACCGTCGGCGTCAGCGGGCGGGTTTCAGGATTCTCAAAAAAACAAAGAACCGCAAATTACCGACGAACAACCGGCGGCTGACCAGAAGCCGCTGACTAAACTAATCGAAGAGTTCCACGAGCAAAATACGCAGCCGCCGGCGGAAGATTCGGTGAAGAAAAAAGGCGGCGACGCGCAGGAAGTTGCCGCGTGGCGCTCGCTGTTCGGCGCGCTGTTTGACTTGAGCTACCACGAGGCGTGTCTTTCGATTATAAAATTTTTGTCCGGGCGTTACAGCCTTCAGAGTCTGGCATGGCTCGAACGGCGCGAAAACCGTTTTGAAAGCATCCTCGCATCCGGAAGTCTCGCCGGGCGGCAATTTAAAATAAACCTGCCGGCAAACGATAAGTTATTGTTCGACGCGCTCGAAAGCGAGCTGGCGCTCGAACTGCGCGAACGCGCCCGCTGGAGCGGCGAAACGAAAGACGTGCAGACCATCGCACTGTTTCCGGTTTCGGTCGGCGGCGAGATTCAAAGCGCGCTCGTCGTGGCGGACGACTTGCTCGATACGGATTTGAAACGACATATTTCGAGATTTTGCCGTACGGTCGCGGCGGAACTGGAAATCCTGCGCCTGCGCGAGGAAGTCAAGCGCCGCGAACGCCTCTCTGAAGCGGTCGAAAAGTTTAACGCGAGCCTCCGCAATCTCGACACTGAAGATTTCTGGGCGACACTGACGCGCGTTTCCGCCGAATTGATGAACGCCGAGCGCAGCTCCCTGCTCGTGTTCGACGAAAAAAATAATTCTTTAACCGTCAAAGCGGCAGTCGGCGCGACCGCCGACCGGATTAAAAACCAATCCAAAAAAATCGGCGAAAGAGTCTCGCGGCTCGTTTTGCAGAACAAAAAACCGATTGTCGTCGGCGACATCAGCAAAGTCGGTTTGCCCGCCGCGCCGGCGGATTGGAAATATAAATCGAAATCGTTTATCAGTTACCCGTTTACAATCGGCGACCGCCGCGTCGGTGTTTTAAATGTCACGGAAAAGTCTGACGGCGAGGCTTACAACGAATCAGACCTCGAAGTTTTAAATATCATCGCGCCGCAGGTCGCGATTCTGATTGACCGCGCCGCGCTGAAAAACGATTCCGTCACCGACAGCCTGACCGGACTTCTCAATCGCCGCTATCTGGAAGAACGTCTCGCCGAAGAAATCAATCGCTCGAACCGCTACGGCTATCCGATGAGCTTTATGATGATTGACGTTGACAACTTTAAGTCGTACAACGATACGTTCGGGCATATCGAGGGCGACAGCGTGCTGCGGCTGGTCGCCAAATGTTTTCGTGAAACCCTGCGCGCGGCGGACATTGCGGCGCGTTACGGCGGCGAGGAATTTTCGATTCTGCTGCCGCAGACAAATTCCGTGGAAGCCGAAACCATCGCCGAACGCCTGCGCGAACACATCGCCGTCACCGAATTCCCGAATCGTACACTGACGGTCAGCATCGGCATTGCAAGCTGCTGCCTGGATTTGAATTCCGTGCCGGAATTGATTGCGGCGGCGGACAATGCGCTTTACAAAGCCAAGCGAAAAGGCAAAAACAACGTGCAGGTTTACGAGAATTTAAGAAATAATCACGCCGCAGAGTCGCCGAGAACACAGAGTAATTTAAAGTAAACTCTGTGCTCCCGGGTAACTCGCGCGGCGCAAAAACTATGGTTGATTTCAAGCGCGAAAAAAATTTATCGAGTCTGGAAGCGAAAGATTTTATCGGCAGAACCGATGAGCTTGAGACGCTTTTGCGCCACGCGGGCGGGAGCGGCAGAACTCTCGCGTTGCTTCTTTCGTCCGCGCCGGGTTTGGGCGTTTCCGAGCTTTTGCGGCAGACTTACGACCGGCTTTTTGACGCTTCCGGCGAAACGATTCCGTTCTATTTCGCGCTTCGAAAATCCGATAAAACCGCCGTCCAGGCGGCGACCAGATTTTTACAGAGTTTTTTGCAGCAGGCGGTCGCGTTTCGGCGCCGCGATTATCACGTTCTCGATGCGTCGGGCGATGTTTGCGAGTTGGCGGAAATCGCTCCGCCGGGCGACGGCTACTGGATTGACCGCCTCGTCGAAAGCTGCCGGACGGAAAGCCGCCTCAATAACGATTTGGCTTTTGTCCGAAATTGTTTGAGCGCGCCGCTTCGGGCGCTGGCAAACGGCGCGCGCCCGTTTGTCATGATTGACGATTTGCACGAGGCGGCGGATTGGACGGGCGAGATTGATTTTATCGAGGAACTCCGCGAAATTTTTGCCCGCTTGAATGCGCCGTTCGTCTTTGCCGGACGCCGCCGGTTTTTGTTCGGCAAGGGAGCGAGCGATTTTGAAATGCGCGAAATCAAGCCGCTTTCGTTTTCCGATGCCGGACTTTTGAGTGAAACCCTGGCGACGCGCTGCGGCGTGAAAATCAACGAGCAGACGCGCGATTTAATTGCCGTACAAATGGACGGTAATCCTTTGTTTATCACGTTTCTGTTTCAATCGGCGAGCGAAAAGCGCGTCGCTCTCGATTCGTTTCAAAAGGTCGAACAGCTCTACACGGACGAAATTTTCGGCGGCAAACTCGGCAAATTTTATGACGCTCGCTTTGATGAAATCTCGCTGCGGACAGAAACGCAGAAAAGCATTTTGAGCCTTTTGTTCGACGCGCAAAACTCGGGCGACGAAAAAACGCACATCGAGACGTGGCAGGCGCGCACTAATTTACCGGATACCGAATTCACCCGCGCGCTGCGGCTTTTGAACACGCACGAAATCATTCGCCGGACCTCGAATCTGGTCGAAGCGATGCACGAAAACCTGATTTTAAACGATTATGTGACGGCGCGTTTCCGGCTCGAAATCGTTCTGCAGAACCGCGCCCTGACGGTCGGTGAAACGCTCGCCGAATATCTGAAACGCGCGCCGCGCCTGATGGCGGACTTTTACCGCAATAACTCGGCGCTCGGACTGCGCGAAATTTTAGGCGTTTTCGATTGCCAGGAAATTCCTGTAAGCTTGCTCGATTACTCGCGGTTCAAGGATGAGTTGAAAGGCGCGCCGGCGGCGGAAATTCTAAAATCGTTGAAGAATGAAACGGAGAAAATCACGCTGCCGCACGTTGTTTACACGGCGCACACGGTTTCGTTTTACCCGCAGTTTGCGCAGGTTACCGACCGGACACGCTCGGCGGTGGCGCTCGGGTTTATCGAATCGAATTACACGGACGATGACGAAACGGTCTGGATTGCCGCCGAAATCGATTCTAAGCTCGAAGCGAAAAAGGAATTGGCTGAATTCTGGTGCGACCGTCTGGAAATGGTCGCGCTTTTGTGCAATTTTCCGAATTATAAAATCTGGCTCGTCGCGCCCGAAGGATTTTCGGCGGAAGCAGCGGAAGTTCTGCAAAGTCGCGGCGCACTGGGTTCGAGCAAAAAGCAGGTCGAACTGCTTGTCGAATTTCTGGGCGCGAAAGAATTGCTGGACGAGAAAATCAAGGCGAACCAGTACGAAATGATCGTGCCGATGGGCGAAGATACCGAGCTGATAGCCGCCCAGACGGTTGAAGAAATCGCTAAGCGCCACCATTTTGCGCCCAAAGCGATTAATCAAATCAAAACGGCGCTCGTCGAAGCCTGCATCAATGCGACCGAACATTCCCTCAGTCCCGACCGCAAGATTTATCAGAAATTTACGGTCGAAGACGATAAAATTGTTATCACGATTTCGAATCGCGGGCTGCGCCTGGCGGACAAAAAAGCGCATGAAATCGAGCCGCAGGACGGTCGGCGCGGCTGGGGCTTGAAATTGATGAAAACCTTGATGGACGAAGTGAAATTCGAGCAGACGGACGACGGCACGCGGATACGGATGACGAAGTATCTGAAAAAATAGTTGACTTTTGGCTCCTAAAGTTTTACTTTAAGTTGCAAGTCTTAAATCTTTCCTAAAGCAAGGTAGCAAAAACAAAAAAAGTGGATACAACAATAACTATTCCCGTGCAAACTTCGGGCGAAACGGCGACTATTTTTGCGGGCGATTATTTAAACAAATTAAGCGGCGAGATTATCGAGCGCGAATGCCGGCAGAAATTGGAATCCGGCGCGAAAAGATTAATCGTCGATTTTTCGGAAACCGAAATCGTCAACAGCATCGGCGTTTCGATTCTGTTGGGCGTCATTGACGCGGCGCAGAACGCGGGCGCGGAAATCGTTTTTTTCGACGTTAAAGAAGAAACCGCCGAGCTTTTCGAGATGCTCGGATTGACGAATCACGTGACGTTAAATTAGTTGACAGGAAGTTGACGGGAAGTTGACGGAAAGTTATAAAAACTATCCGCAACTATCTGCAAACTATCTGCAACTTCCTGCAAACTATCTGCAAACTATCTGAAAACTTCCTGCAAACTATCTGCAAACTTTTAAAAAAAAGATGGAAAATCAACAGAAACTGATTCACACGTTCGGCGCGCTGGCAGAACTCGGTTACGAGGTCGCGCACAAGCAGAATTTTCAGGAGATGATTCGTACGTCGCTTCATCTCTTGCTGGGAAGTCTGGCGATTATGCGCGGCGGCGTGGCGCGTTATTCGCGGTTCGGGCATGAGCTGAATATGCTCGTGATGCGCGGTTTCGGCGAAGATTTTCCGCTGAGTCTGTCGCTCTGTTATGAAGACGAGCGACAGTTTTTGACGAACGGCTTAGCGCCGATTGAGGTCGCGCAGGCAAAAGTTCTGCCGTTTTTTCAGATTTACGACGCGAGCTTCGAGAAAAAGCGGATTGAGCTGGTTGTGCCGCTCGTCATTCGCGACGAAATCGTCGGCGTGATTCTGCTCGGCGAAAAGGCGAACGGCGAAAGCTATTCCGAATACGATAAAGACATTATCTGCGCGATGGCGCGCCATATCGGAGTCGGCATCGCGCAGCGGAATCTGACGGCGGAACTCGAACGCCGCGCTGAAGAAAACCGCAAGCTTTACGAAGATTTGCGCCACACCTACAAGGATACGGTCAAAGCCTTTGCGACGGCGATTGACTGCAAGGACAAATACACCGAGGGTCATTCCGTGCGCGTCGGCAAATATTCGGAAATCATCGCGCAGGAACTCGGCTACGACGAAAACGAAATCGAAGGCGTCGCAGTTGCCGGATACCTGCACGACGTCGGAAAACTGACGGTCGAGCGCAATATCATCAACGCGCCGTATCGCATCAACGCCAAGGAATCCGCCGAGCTTAACAAACATCCGGCGGTCGGCTACGAAATCCTTCTGCCGATTCATCATCCATACACAGATGTTCCGCTCGCCGCCAAATATCACCACGAACGGCTCGACGGTCGCGGCTACCCCGAAGGTTTATACGACCGTGAGATTCCGTATGTCGCCAAAATAGTAAACTTAGCTGATTCGTTCGACGCAATGACGACCGATAGACCGTACAAACGGCGTCGCCCGGCAAACGAAGTCATCGAGGATTTGCAGCGTAACGCGGGCAAACAATTCGCGCCCGAGCTGGTCACGGCATTTTGTCGCGGGATGCTCAAAGAATTGACGGGCGAGACGAAAGACAAACGCTTTCGACGTCTTTTGGGACGCGATTATATGGAAGCCGAAGGCATCATCCCGATGCTCAAAGACGCGCTCAACGGCATGAACGGAACTTCGAGCCTGACGCTGGTCAGTTTGGATTAATTTCTAAGCCTTGTTTTCTCGGAGCCATTGAATAATTTTACCGAACAAAAATTCCGGTTCGCTTTTTTCCAGCAATTGTAAGCTGGAAGCACGCTTTTGAATAAACTTAACATTTGATTCAATGGTTTCGGCTTCCAGAAAAAGAATCCGCACCGGCGAAAAGATTTTTACCGCTTCAAAATAACGGCGTTGCGGTTCAATCATTTTCAAATGCGTTTCAAATCCGCGTCGTTGTCTGGTTGCATCGCTCAATCTGCGTTTTCTCAGCTCCGTCTCGCTTGTGTTGAAAATAAAATAAAGGTCGGGAAAATCAATCATTTTATTTTTAATCGCCCGTTCGTAAAATTCCTCCATAAAATCCGGTTTCTGCCAGCCGACGTAATCATACGCCCAGTTGTACCAGAGCGGCTGAAACGGGTCGCCGTCCAATATTACAAGCTCATTGGTCTGGCTGTTTTCATGGGCAATCTGCCAGCGGTCAACTTGACGGTCGAAATACCATTCGCGCGGCTCATTCTCGGGTCTGGTGAATAATTGATTGACTTCCGGCACAACGAACGCCGCGTGATTTTCTGCAAGCGCTTGTGCGGTTGTCGTTTTTCCGACGGCACTCGCGCCTTCAAAACAAATTATCGCCATAATTTAAGGTATGAATAAATCTATTTCCTTTCGGAAAAATCATTCCTAACTTTATTGTTTCCTTACGGCAGATAGCGGTTCGGTATCGGCACGTCGCCGGTTAAGCCGAACTGCGTTATCAATATTCCGGCGGTCGAGCGGTTGACGTACCATGTGCCGTCGCGATAGACGGCGATGTCGGTGCGTCCGTCGCCGTCGTAGTCGCCGGGCGCCGGAATGTCGCTGCTGATGCCGAACTGGATAATGATTGGAAAACCGTTGCTGCCGCGAACGTACCACGTTCGGTCCGATGGGCGAAAGACCGCGAAATCGTCTTTCCCGTCGCCGTCGTAGTCTGCCTGCACGGGTTTGTCGCCCGCCGTGCCCCAGCGCGTGAAACTAAACGCCGCGTAATTGATGTTCGACGGCGCAAGATACCAGCCGTTCGTTTCGTAAGTCGCAAAATCGCCTTTGCCGTCGCCGTCGAAATCACCGGCGGTCGGTATTCCGCCCGGGATGCCCGCATAGTTCAAAAGGCTGCCGTCAGAACTTTTGAGAACGTAAAAAGCGTGATTCGTGGGGCGGAATATTGTGAGGTCGGATTTACCGTCGCCGTCGTAATCCTCAACCGCCGGAATATCGCCCGTGACACCCCACGAATAAGCCGAATAGGTCAGAGTGGAGCTGTTCAGAACGTAAAAATCGGGCTGCGCGCCGTCGTCGTTCGGGCGGAAGACGGCGAAATCGGCTTTGTTGTCGCCGTCAAAATCGCCCGGCGTCAAATCATCGCCGCCGACACCCCATTTGAGAACGGCGAAACC
>DASWRC010000090.1:0-58028 GCA_036403375.1 Pyrinomonadaceae bacterium | reverse complement strand
TCGTCCGGCAGCGTGTAGGGCGGCATCGTCTGCGGATTATAGACGCAGCCCGTGATAATCGGCTGGTCGGGGTCGCCTTCGAGAAAATCGACGAGCACTTCCATGCCGATCCGCGGAATGAACATCGTGCCCCATTTATTGCCCGCCCACGTCTGCGCGACCCGCACCCAGCACGACGACGCCTCGTTTACTTTGCCTTCGCGGTCCCAGTTGAACTGAACTTTCACGCGCCCGTATTTGTCGGTAAAAATTTCTTCGCCCGCCGGTCCGACGACGACCGCCGTCTGACTGCCCTGCACAATCGGTTTCGGCGTTTTCGGCGGCGGACGAAATCCGGGCGCGCCCGCGCCGTGCAGGATGCACGTGAAACTGTTCGTGTAGGGGTCGGTCGCGCCTTCGTTCGAAACGTAAGAAGGATTCTGTTCGGCTTCGTGCGTCGCGGTCAAAATCGTGTACTGCTTGTTCAGCACCGAATTCGGATGCAGCGAGAGCGTGAACCGGTAGCCGGCGGTAATCGAGCAGCAATCGGAATTCGCCGTCGCGGTCGTGACCTGCGCGTCCAGCGATTCCATCAGCTTTTTGACGGTCGTCTCGCGGTCTTTGAAAACCTTGTTGAGCTCGCCCGATTGCTCGCCGCCGCCTTTTTCGATGCCGTCGTACTTGCGCGCGTAGCCGCCCGGATAATCGTACAATTCCAATTTCTGGCTGTCGCCGAACGAAAAACGGCTCGGCTGTTCCAAATCCAGCCGGTTTGTCGGAAGCTGAAAATTATAATCCCAGAGCGTCACCTTGCCGGTCTGCATTTTGTAATCGCTCAGAAACGTGCTCACCGCGCCGACGAAATTCTCGTCCGAGCCGACGTTGACGAAAAACGGAATCGTCGATTTGCCCGGGCAATCGCGATGCGACTGCGGCGTATCGGCGACAATCAACTGGTGCATCCCGTCCTTGTGCTCGAAATAATAATAAATTCCTTCTTCTTCCATCAGCCGCGCCGCGAAATCGAAATCCGTCTCGCGATACTGCACGCAGTAGTTGCGCGGCTCATAACTTTCCTGCAATTCGTACTTGACCTGAAATCCCGTAAAAACCTTCTTCAGAATATCCGGCACGCTTATTTGCTGAAAGATACGGCTCTCGCTTTTTTGCGTCAAAATCCAGACGTGCGGCACGACCGAAACGTAATAATACGAGAAACGAACGTCGCGATTGCCCTGCGAAAACTTATTGACCATGCCGGTAAACTCGCGCTTCGAGCCGTCGCTTGCCGAAATGTAAATCGTCACGGCTTGCCCGATTAACGAATGCGGGTCGATCGCCGTCGGGCTGAAAGTCGCCTCGTTTTCTTCGTGCAGGAGCTCGACGTCAAATGAAAAAAGCTGAGAAAGCCCCTCGTGCGCGGTGAATCTGTTTACGAGCAGATAATCCTTGCCCAGCGGCGTCGAAATACTCATCAATCTTCCGTCTTGTGTCGTTGGCATCGCTTAAAAATCCCTCAAAAATTATTCTTACTCTACATTAAGGAACGAGTCAGGGAGAAAAAAATTCTGCGCTGACTCGTTCCTCAAGGTTCAATTTTTCAATTCGCGTCTAACTAATGTCATAGACGAATTTTTCGCCTTCACCGACCGCCACGTGAACCTTTTTCATCCCGTCGCCCGATGCCATGCGCGATAAAACTTCGCCTGACATTTCCGGCAGCAGCGTTCCGGTCAGGATGTTATAAACGTTGCGCGCGCCCGAGTCAACGTCGGTGCAGCGCTTCGCTACAGTGTCAATGACGGAATCGTCGTAGGAAAATTGCGCACCGTGATTGTCCGCAATCCGCTGACGGATTTTGCCGAGCTGCAATTTAATGATTAAACGCAAGATATCGTCCGAAATCGGATAGTAGGGAACAGTCACCATACGCCCTAAAAGCGCGGGCTTAAAGGCTTTGGTAAGTTCAGGTTTGACGGCTTCGACCAATCCCTCGGGGTCGGGCTTCGTATCCGGGTCGGCGCAAAGCTTCATAATCGTGTCCGTGCCGACGTTTGACGTGAGCAGGATAATACAGTTTTTGAAGTCAATCTCGCGCCCTTCGCCGTCTTCCAGAACGCCTTTATCGAACACTTGGAAAAACAATTCCATGACGTCCGGATGCGCTTTTTCGACTTCGTCCAGAAGCACGACCGCATATGGTTTGCGCCGCACGGCTTCGGTCAAAACGCCGCCTTCGCCGTAACCGACGTATCCCGGCGGCGAGCCTTTCAGCGAGGAAACCGTGTGCGCTTCTTGGTATTCGCTCATATTTATCGAAATCAGATTGCGCTCTCCCCCGTAGAGCGAATCGGCGAGCGCGAGCGCCGTTTCGGTTTTCCCGACGCCCGACGTGCCGACCAATAAAAACACGCCAATCGGGCGTTTCGGATCGGTAAGTCCGGCGCGCGCCGTGCGAATGCGCTGGGCGATTGCTTCGAGCGCGTGATTTTGTCCGAGAACTCTTTCCTGTAAAGTTGAAGAAAGCTGCAAAACGGCGTTGATTTCGTCCGCCACCATCTTGCCGATCGGAATGCCCGTCCAGCCCGAGATAACTTCCGCCACCGTCTGCCCGTTAACGACCGGCTGCATCAGCGGATTTTCGCCCTGCACCTGTTTTAATTCTTCATTCAGACGCTTCAGTTCGCCTTTCAAAAATTCGGTATCAACCGTCTGATTCGTGTCCGGCGCGGGCGCCGTCGCCGCATCGCCGACCGTTACCGGCGCTTCAGCCGTTGCCGCTGCCGCTGCTTCCGGCGCGTCGGCGGTTTCTGTGGAAACTGCCGAAACATCGCCGCCCTCAGTATTCGCCGCAGGTTTTGAATCGAGCCGCGACATTTCCAGTTTCAGGCGAATGTTGCGAATCTGAGTTGTCAAGTCCTTTTCCTTTTCCCACTGTTCGTTAAGGCGCGCAAGCTTTTCTTCCGTCTCGACGCGTTTCGCTTTCAAATCTTCGAGCCGTTCGTCGTGCGCCGCGCCGGTCACCTGTTCGCGTTCGAGCGAGTTGATTTCCGACGTTAAATTTTGAATGCGGCGCGTTGCGTCTTCAACCGCACCCGGCGTTGCGCCCTGTCCGATGGCGACTTTCGCGCAAGCCGTATCTAAAACTGAAACCGATTTGTCCGGCAGTTGGCGACCCGTAATGTAGCGGTGCGAGAGCTTGACGCATTCGACAATCGCTTCGTCGAGGATGCGAACGTTGTGATGTTCTTCCATTTTGTCGAGCAACCCGCGCATCATTCCGATAGCTTTTTCTTCGTCGGGTTCTTCGACCTTGACGACCTGAAAACGACGAGCGAGCGCCGCATCCTTTTCAAAATATTTTTTGTATTCCGCCCACGTCGTTGCCGCAATCGTGCGCAGCTCGCCGCGCGCGAGAGCGGGTTTCAGGAGATTCGCGGCGTCGTTTTGTCCGGCTTGACCGCCCGCGCCGATCATCGTGTGCGCTTCGTCGATAAACAGAATAATCGGCTGCGGCGACGATTTTACTTCGTTAATGACATCTTTCAGACGATTTTCGAATTCGCCTTTAACACTCGCGCCCGCTTGAAGTAGTCCTAAATCGAGCGTCCGAACGGCGACATTCCTCAGCGGCTCGGGAACATCGCCCTGCGAAATTCTGAGCGCAAAGCCTTCGACGACCGCCGTTTTTCCGACGCCCGCTTCGCCCGTCAAAATCGGATTGTTCTGACGGCGGCGCGTTAAAATATCGATAATTTGACGAACTTCGAAATCACGTCCGAGAATCGGGTCGATTTTGCCCGCCGCCGCTTTTGCCGTCAAATCTTCGGTGTACTGGTCGAGCGCTTTGGTTTTGCCCGGAACGCCGGAAGCAACCGGCGCGCCGTTGGAGCTTCCGGCAGTTTCACCCAATGCCACGGCATCGCGCGCTTCCGATGAATCGGCGGTAACTTCCTGTAATTTCGTCTGCAGCGATTCAACCGAAATGTGCGAAAATTCGCGCGACACGTCGCGCGCGATTCGCGCCGTATCTTCGTTTGAAAGCAGCGCCAGCAGAAGGTGACCCGAGCGCACGCGCGCCGCGCCGAAATCGACCGACGCGACCAGCCACGCATTTTGAAACCACTTCGGAAGCCGGTCGGAAAGCCCCGGCGTGCGCGTGTTTCCCGTTTTCAGACGGTCGAGCGCCGTGGAAACGTCTTTGCTCAAACGGTCGATATTAACCTCGTAATGACGACAGATTTTGTGTAAATCCGTATCGTCCTGTTCAAGTATTTTCGCTAAAATATGCTCGATTTCGACATCGTAATTCGTGCGTGAAAGACACAATCCGGCAGCGCCTTCGAGTGCGCCGCGACACGTATCGTTTAGTCTGCCGACTAATGATTTTAAATTTACGTTCATTTTTTATCTCTCCTTATTTATGGAACGGTTCTTTATTAATAAAACGCAAAAGACCCAATTTGCGTAATCTTTCTAACTGTCTGCTTTCAAAATAACCTGATTATCATCCTGATTAAACGGCTTGGTCTTCAAAAACGAAGTCCAGCCGAGCATCGGGCGGCGGACGGCGCGCGTCGTCAGAATCGTGCTCGGAACCTGTTTTGCCTGCAAAACAAGCTGCACGTCGAAATCGAATTCCGTGCCGTGCATAAAGCGCACAATTGACAGAAGCGGTTTATAAGCCGAGCCGCTCGGCAAAAACGATTGAAATTCGTTAAATGTAAGCGCGCCTAAAACTATCCGAAACTTTGATTGCTGTTCCCAAACGCGAGTTCCGATTATCGCGGTTGTCCCGAGTCCGTTGTTTGCCTGTCCGAGTTTTGTGATGCTTGCGCCGTCTAAATCCAACCATTGACCGAAAAATTGCAGGATTTTTGCTTTGACGCGGAAGTAGTCGCTCAAAATATTGCCGAGCGCGGCGGCGGAATGCGGCTTTTGCGCAATCAATCCGCCGTAGGGCAAAAGCGACTCGTCTTCCAAATTCATGCGCCCGCGCAAGCCCTTCGTCCCGAGTCCCGCAACGTCGAAGAGAAACGCGGTAAAATCGTCCTCTCCGCGTTCGTAGGAAACGGGAAAACGATATTTTTCCCAGGCGCGGAAAAACATCGAAATCGAGCGGTGCGTGAAAATGTCGAGAAAAGACCACATCGCCGTGTCGCGATACCGCACGCGCTCCATGATAAGCTCGGTGTAATGCATGGGCATCACGCCCGAAACGCCGACCATGCCCATGAAATTGACGAACATTTCAAGTTTTTGCTGCTCGGTAAATTCGTCAAAACCGTCTTTAAGTTCCTGGATTTCGCTCGCCGGAAAACTCAAACTCATCCGCGAACGGAATCGCGTGATTTCCTCGTGCGGCAGCGCTTCGCGCCCGACCGGCTTGCGCTCGGGAAACACTTTTTCGAGCAGCCGCACGGCTTGAAAAAATTCAAACCGGTACGGCTCATCGAGAAGTTCCTGATTTAGAGGCTTTCTATCGTTCACAATTAAAAGTTAAAAACTGAAAATGCAAAATCGGCTTTAATTTTTAACTTTGCATTTTTAATTTTGCATTTACAGCAAAATCTGCTCGCCCGTGCGCGGCGGAAAGGTCTTCACGTTTTCCTCGCGCTGTTTTGTTCTTAAAACCATCTGGTTAAACGAATTGAGCGACGAATAAAGCCCGAAAAATCTTTCTAAGATAGAGGCGAAAAGAAACATTCCGCTGCCGACGAATTCGTCTTCGTCCATCGTCACAGTCGTTTCCAGCCCGCGCACGAAACCGGCGCCGATATGCTCGCCGATACGGCGTATGACGCGGCGGTTTTCGATTCCCGAAATGCCTAAGATTTGTTTGCGCGCGGCGGCAGAATCGTCGAAATTGTAAAGATGCAGAATCTCTTGAAGCGCTTCGGGCGTTCCGTTCTGGCTTTCGATAATCGATAAATAATTCAGATTCAGATGCGAAATAAGCCGCCATTGCAGGGCGCGCCGACGCGCCGGGCGCAGCGTTTCGGTCGGTTTCGTCAAACAGCGCGCTTTTGACAGCAGCCCGCTGCCTTCAACCTCGAAATCGCCTTCGCGTCCCCCGAAAGGGAGCCGCGCCGGAAGGTCGCGATTCGTGCAGGTCGTGCGAACATTCAAAACTTCGACCGCCGGCACGCGCGGGTTGAAATTCATATCAACGAGCGACACGAACATTTCCGTGCCGTCGTCTTCCTCGCGCTGCGAATCGCGCCGCGTCGCGTACCAGAAAGACTTTTCCATCTGCTCGCCGTAGGCGTGACGAAGCGAATAAAACGGCGAAAACTCGCGCGTCGTGTTCGTCTTCGGGTCGGTCGTGATGACATCGTCAATCGAATAAATTTCGGTCGTCGTCTGACGATGAACATCCGGCACGATGTGGTATTCGTATTTTTGCTGCGAAAGATAAATCGGGTCTGCCATCCGCGAAAACAGATTGATAATCGGCGTGCAGCCCAAGCGGAAAGTTTCCGCCGTCACGGGCGCTTTCGGCGGCGTTACGTCCTTCAAATGAATGAGAATATCGAAATGGCTCCCGAATTTTCGCGTAATCGCCTGGTCGATGCCGTGAATGTCGAAGAACAAAAATTTATACGGGAAAGCAAAATATTCGGTCAGCAGCCGATAGCCCTGAAATGACCGCTTCGTATAGGGCAGAAGCGATTCTTCTTCCGTAAAACCGACCTGTTTGATGGCTTCCGCGGCAGGCAAAATTACCGGGTCGGGAAGTTTGAGCTGAATGTTGGTAAAAGTTTTCAGCGATTTGTTGCCGATCGGCGCTTCTTTCGGACGAAATTCGACCCGTGTCGCCTGATTGAAAATAATTTCGTAAAGCGGAAAAATAAGCTGCGGGTCGCCGTTAATGTAAAAACGCAGGAATTTCAGCGGATCGCCCGTTTTGCCGACCTTGAATTCGTGTAAATTGGCGTCTCCAAAACAGCGCATACTCAGGCGAATATGACTTTCCGAGTATTTTCCGCGACCGTCTTTCGGCGCGTTCGATTCGAGCGCGGCGGAGAGAATCTCCATCGGGACGAGCTGCACGTCAAAGCCTGTCCGGAATTGGCACGGCGTTCCGTCAACCGGGCGCGAGTTAAGCTTGGCGCCGCGTTCGAGCATTTGGACGGCAGTCAGTTTATCGTTCGGCGAACCGAAGGAAAACTGCGTAATCGCCATCGACGGAATCGGCGCGAGGTAATGCGGGTAAAGAACGTTGAGAAAAGATTCGGTGATTTCCGGCAGCTCGTCGTCGAGTTTTAAGGAAATTCTGCCGGTCAAAAAAGCGAAGGCTTCGATGATTCGCTCGACGTGCGGGTCTTCGATTTTTTCTTCTTCAAGTTGAAGCCGCGCCGCAATTTTCGGGTATTTGCGGGCAAATTCAGCACCCATCCGGCGCAGGAATATGAGTTCGCGTTCGTAGTAGCCAAGCAGTTCGTCGCGCATTAAATTATTTTAATTAAAAAGACGGTAAAACTCGTTCTAAACTCTTATCTTTCCTTGACCTCGAAATCGCCGCTGCCGAGCTGCAGAACCGTGTCGAAAGCAATCGGTTCGGGCGTCGGTTCAACATTAAGCTGCGCTTCGATACGAAATTTTAGCATTCTATCAATGTTATTGACAGGTTCGAGCGTCACTTTCAGATTTAAAAATCGCGGCTCAAAAATCTTGATGGCATTTTCCAGCGCATCCGCCAGCCGCTTTTGCTCGATATGACTTTTCGCGCTGATGCCGGTGATGTCCGGCAAGCCGTAGACGACGACCGATTTTTTGACTTCTTCAAGCCGTTCGTCGATTTCTTCGGGAAACGAACGCGAGTTTAAAAGCCATTCCAGATCGCGCCGCACCGAGATTTTCAAGTCGCGCAGCGATTTCGAACGCGATTTCGGCGCTTCACGCGAGACATCCGGCTCGAAATCGAGCAATCTATCCAAAACGGACGGCGTAATGCGAATTTCGTTATCGGTGCGTGACATTATTTAAACTTTTAAAATAAAGAGAAAATATACCGCCAGTCCGAAGAATGGCGGTATGTAAAATTTTTTGATTTCTTTGAAAGATGTCCGCCGCCAAGGGGGCGAGCGGCGGACAATCTTTTCGACACTCTTTGGAAAATTAGGCTCCGGTGCCTTCGACTTTCTTGATGTCGTAGCTGGTCGTGTTGGTTAATGCAACCGAACCGTCCGCTTTCTGTTGGAAATATTCAAACGTAATGTTAGTAAAGTTGAACGAAATCTGCTCCATCGGAAGGATGCTGCTGCCGTTCGAACCGCCGGTCTGGAACGACGAGATAACGATGTCGCCAAACGTCACTTTCGTATAGGTGAACGGATTGCCGTCGCCGCCCGTTTTGCGGCAGCTCAGAATAGCTTGCGGAATGTGGTTGCCTTTCGCGCAGGCTAAGAAGAGCTGCGGTGATGCTTTACCGTTCTGAACGACAAAGTGAAAGTCCTGCAGACTAACTTTACCAACGCCGAGACCGGTTCCCTGAACGCTCGAACCGCTGTTGGTCGCACCAAACGACCACGATTCGATTTGCATCTGTTTTTCAAAACCCGTTGCGTCCGATTCACCTTCGATAGTATCAATTTTCAAGTAATAATCAGCTGTTGCCATATTTTTAAATTTGCTCCTTCAAAATAACTGTCCTTTTATTTAGCGGGTTGTTTGAACTCTCTCAAACAACCCCTTTCCTTTATATTTTTCAACTCTTCGAGTCGTAACTGCTCGCTTCCAAGTAAAGACGACCCGAAGAATCCCTTTTGCGCGTTTTTTCAAAAAAAATGCAGTTTTTGCAAAATTTTCGAGATTATTTCGCCGGCGGCGGCAAGTCCGCAACCAATCTCAGCGAGACTGAAAGCTCGTCTAATTGGAAGTGCGGTCTTAAGAAGGCTACCGCGCGATAAGCACCCGGTTTTCCGGGAACTTCCGTGACATCGACCCGCGCTTCGCGAAGCGGATATTTTGCCTTTTGCGATGCCGGCGCAACATCGTTTTCGAGCACGTATTTGCTAATCCATCGGTTAAGGAAAATCTGCGCTTCCTGTTTCGACATAAAGCTGCCGATTTTGTCGCGCATCATCGATTTCAAGTAATGCGCAAAACGCGAAACGGCGAAAATGTATTGCAGCTGCGATGAAAGACGTGCGTTCGCGTTTGCCGCGTCCGTGTCGTATTTCTTCGATTTGTTGGCGGACTGGGTGGCGAAAAACGCCGCGTAGTCCGTGCCTTTGCAATGCACGAGCGGGATAAATCCGTTATCGGAAAATTCCTTTTCGCGACGGTCGGTAATCGCCACTTCGGTCGGGCATTTCATCGCCACTTCGCCTTCGTCGGTTTCAAACGTGTGAGTGGGCAGTCCGTCGACGAGTCCGCCGCCTTCGACGCCCCTGATTGCAACGCACCAGCCGTGCATCGAGAAAGCTTCCGTCAGGCGCGTGCCCATCGCGTAAGCCGCGTTCGACCACAGATATTTTTTGTGGTCCGTGCCGTCGACGTCCTCTTCAAAGTTGAAGCTTTCGGTCGGCTTCGTCGACGCGCCGTAGGGAACGCGTCCCAAAACGTGCGGCAGCGTCAGACCGACATAACGCGAATCTTCCGATTCACGGAAACTGCGCCATTTTGCGTATTCCGTGCGGTCGAAGATTTTTGAAATGTCGCGGACTTCGGTCATTTCGTGGAATTCGTCCCAGCCGAACATTTCCGACGCCGCGGCGCTGATAAACGGCGCGTGGGCGGCTGATGCAACCTGCGAAAGACTTTCAAGCAATGCTAAATCCTGCGGGTGATTGCCGAATTCGTAGTCACCGATAAGCGCTCCGTAGGGCGCGCCGCCGAAAGTTCCGTATTCTTCTTCGTAGATTTTTTTGAAGAGCGCCGATTGGTCGAATTCGAGCGCGCGCTCAAAGTCTTTGAGAAGCTCTTTTTTCGTGACCGACATAACGCGAATTTTGAGCGTTGTTCCGGTCAAAGAATTTTTGACAAGGTGATGAAGTCCGCGCCACGAGCCTTCGAGTTTTTGAAACTCTTCCTGGTGCATGATTTCGTTGAGCTGCGCCGAGAGCAGGCGGTCAATCTCGGCGATGCGGGCATTGATGGCAACGTCCATGTTCTTGGACATTGTGAGTTCGCCCGACATTACCTGGTTGACGAATTCGCCAATCATATCTTTGGCTTGCTCGCGCTGGTAATCGTCGCGAGCCATTTTGCCCTCGGTCAAAATCTGGTCAAGCAGACTTGTCTCCTGAACCTGTTCCTCGACCTGGGCTTCTGCTGTTTGTTTTGCTTTATCAGCCATAATGATTTATTCCTCCTTCTTTTCGATACCGAGAGCATCGCTTAATTGTTTCTGTTTATCAGCATCGGAAATGATGTCGTTGAGCATGCTTTCCAATTTGTCGTTGCCATCCATTTTCGAGCGTAAATCAGATAATTTCTGACGGGCTTCGACGAGCTTGCGCAGTGGTTCGACCTGTTGCACGACATTATCCGGTTCAAAATCTTCGATGTTGGTGAATTTTAAATCAACGCCGATTTTGCTGCCGTCGTTCTGCATTTTATTGTCAACCGAATAAGCCACGCGCGGCTTCATTCCAGCCAGTACCTGATTGAAATTGTCGGGGTCAATTTCGACGAATTTGCGGTTTTTAATCGCCGGCAGCTGTTCTTCGGGTTTTCCGACGAAATCGCCCATCACGCCGACGACGAACGGGAGTTCTTTTAATTCAATCGCTCCGCCGACTTCCACATCGTAGGTGATTTGGACGCGCGGAGGACGAACACGGTCAATTTTATGCTGTATGCTTTCTTTGCTTGCCATTTTTCATTGCTCCTTCTTTTTTGTTTTTTTTTAGGTTTATCTAAGTTTAGAACTTAATTTTTAATAGTCAATCTTTTTTCGCGTTATGATTCGTCAGTCGGTAAATTTGTGTTAAATCCGAGCGTCTGACGAAGCTGGAAGATAACGGTTTCGTCTTTAATAACATCCTGCAGCCATAATTCGAGCGGCATATTGCCCCATTTGACGGCTCTTTGCAGAAGATACGAAATCGGGCTGTGCGGCTCGGTTTTACGAAAAAATTCCGCGATGTCGCCGAGTCGTTTCAAAGCATCCTGACGACTTTGAATCGCGCCGCTGGCGGTTGCGACGCCGGCGACTTTGACGACCGTGCCGTCGGCGTTGGTAACTTCACTTTCCGCTTCTTCCGCTACTTCGTCGGGTTCTTCGGCGCGCTTCTCTTCCAAAAACTTCTTGACCTGACTGTGAATATCGTCAAGCGCCCTTTTCAGATTGTTCATGCCCGGCGCTTGGTTGCGGTCGAATTTTTCCTCGATGACGCGGTTCAAATCGTTATACGCCGCCCAGCATTCATCGACCAAAAAGTTCAAGTCTTCATAAAAAGCGCGGCGCGTCTGCGCCATTTCGGCGCGCCATTTATTCGCCGTCACGCGATTTTCCTTTTCGGCTTCGACGCGCAGGGCGTTGTAACGCGCCTGTTCGGTCGAATCCAAAGATTCGATGTTATCGGGAATGTCGTATTTCTTTGAATCTTCGTAATCAACAAAACCGTAGCCGTTATATCCGGTAATTTTAGCCTGTCTGAGCGCGTACGAAGTTTGCAGCTCCATCCACGCAATCGCGTTCGCGCGTCCTTCCATATCGCCTTCATCGACTTCCGGGTGCAGGGTTTCCCAGAAACTATCCTGCAAACCGACTACTAAACGAAGCGAATCGCGCAGCCCGACAAAACCGTGCTCTTTGACCAGCGCTTCGGAAAGCCACGCGGTAATCTGCAAATCTTTCGTATCTTTTTCGAGCGCGGGCACGGCTAAAGCGATGACTTTGCGGTAATCGGCAAGTTTAAGCTCAGTCTGCCATTCGCCCTGCGGCACGTCTTTGTCCGAACGGCGCGCTTCCGAGATTTCGTCGTAAATTCCGGAATAACGCAGGTATTCGCCCGACGGTTTTTCTTCTGAAATCGGTGCGAGAAGCGTTTCGAGATTAATTGCTGGTGGTTTCGGTTCAATTTCTGCCATTGAAATTTTCTCTTAATCTATTCCTTTACAAATTCAATCTTCTGCAAATCGAGAATCGTTTTATGTTCCTGCCCGCCGACCGCGAAAAGCTTCGTGCCTTCGCCGACGTAAATGTCTTCGCCGACGTCGCGCCAATCGGTTACTTTGCCGAGCCGAATCCGGTCATCGCCGCTGCGCCACGAATCGTTGTAAAGCGCCGGAATGAAAACTTCGCCGTTCGTGCCGTTGTCGGTTTCGAGCGAGGCTTGCAGCCAGAAATGGTCGCGCAGGGATTTCGGCTCCGTAAAAGTGATTTTTTCGATTTGCTCGAACGGCACCCAAACGTAGGAATCCTTGATAATTACTTCTAAGATAGCCGATGTTAAATCGTTGTAATCGCGAAAATCTTCCGCTGTTTCGCCGTTAATATTGCACTTAAACGCGGGTCTCTGTTCATCGACCTGGTCTAACAACTCGCGCGCTTCTTTTAAATTTCCTTCGCGAAACTTGTTGTTGGCGGACAAAATTCCGTAAACATAATCGGGCGGCGTCGCCAGAAATTCGGGTTTTGTGCCTTTGGCAAAGAAATCGGCGCGCTTGCCTTCGGCTAAAACGCACTGCTCGTAGATTTTCGAGCCAATCATGGCGACCGTGTCCTGATGACCGATAACGTCCAATTGACGCTTGGCGCGTTCCCATTCGCCCCCAAAAATCGAAAGCTCGAAAAGAAAAATTCGTCCCACGCCGTCCGTCGGATTTGATTTGACAAACGATAATGCGGCTTCCGTCGCTCCTTTCAAATTGCCTGATTCAAGTAATGTTTTTGCTTCGTTCATTATTTTTATTGGTTGCCGAGTTTCCGGGTTTCAAACCTGAAATCCGGAAACTCATAAACTCATTTTAAAATCGTTTTCGGCGCCCGCAATTTGTAAATCTCTTTGTTGAACGGGTCAACTCCGGAAGGCGTGATTTTCGCCGTTAAAGTTTTGCCGCTCTTTAGCTTGTAGGACAATAAATAAGAATTGTCCGATTGTTTCTGCGCGCCCGCCGCATCGAAAAACTTAAACAATCCCCAAGGTCCCAAAAACTGCTTTTCGTCTGTCGAATTGCCGGTCTCGCTCGTGTTCACAGGTTTTGGTGTTGGTTTCGTCACCGCCGAATTTGTCGAACCATTTGAGTTGACGGACGACGTCGAAGTATTTGCCGAAGTTGTTGTTCCGGAAGTTGTTGTCGTCGCACCGGTCGAGAGCAGTTTGATAAGGACACCGTTTCCGCCGCCCGTCGCTGCCGGAAAACTAATCGGCGACGACGGTTTATCAGCCGACGACAGCGTGATGCCGTCAATCGTCATTTCGACGAGCGCGTCTTTCGGGTTCGTCAGCTCGAAGTTGTAATCGAATTTGACATCGTCGCCTTTCCCGAAAAGCGCCTGCCGGAGCGTGAACGCGCGGTTCAGATAATCGACAAATTCCTGCGTAAACGGCGCGGTATTCGGGTCTTTCAATTTCAACTGTCCCGGATTGCCGTCAAAATATTTCTTCAGATTGTCGTTGTAAAACTGCGAAAGTTTTCCGCTGTTGGGCGCTAAGTACGCCTTCAAATTCGCAAAATCGGCATTGTTGTCGCCATCGACGAACGGATAACCCTGTTCGGCGGTTTGCGCGACCGTTAAAACTTCGGTCGCCCATTTTTCGCCCAGGTTTTTGAGCGTATCCGCGCCGAGCAATGCTTTCAGATTTCCGATGGGCTGACGCAGAAGCTCGGCGAAAAACGGTGCGACCGCCGCATCTTTCGTGTCTTTGAAAGATTTGGTCAAACCGTCAATCTTGCTCGACGTGCCGTTCAACTGCGGGAATTTTTTATTCTTCTCGTCGTCCTGCACCGTCGCGAGGTCGTTGATTTCCGTCTCGGTAAAGTTGTTGAATTTCAAATAAACGTCGCTGATCGCCGTCTGGTATTCGTCAACCGGAAGCTTCGCGTTCTTGTCGCCTTTATCTTCGACAAAGCTGAAGAGCGGGCGAAATTCCTTTTCGACCTGCGACGTGCCGCCCGTATCGGGCAGCGTTTCCGACTTAAACCAGCCTTTGACGGTTTCCCACCAGCCGGTCGGCTTCGGTTTCGACGAAAGATTCGTGTTTTTGTCGATTTCCTTGAGCAGCACCTTCATCGGCGAGTTGGCTGACGAAAACGACGCGAGCGCCTCTTTGGCGGAAACTCTCGAAGCATCCTTTTCCGTGTCCTTCCGGTAGGGTTTTACCTTTACGTTTTTGACGAATTCGCGCCAGCGGTCGGCGTAATCACGGAAATACTGTTCGCGGATTTTGTTCGAGTCCTGCGACAAGTCGGCGATATTTTCGGCGACGTTTTTGTCGTCGCTCATCACCCAATCGGTCTCGCTCAACTCTTTGGCGGACAATAGAATGGCTTTGTCCATCAGCTTAAAGCCTTCGACCGTGTACGCGCCCGGAACCCCGACCAGACCTTCCATAAAGCCGCCGTCGCCGCCGTTGCGCTGCAAAATTGCGTCAACCGTCATTTCGCCGAATTTGCCTTCGACTTCCTTTGAAATCTCGGTCACTTTCCGCTTGTAATAGCGCTTGTAAGGCGGGAAGGCGAGCAGTTTTTTACGGACTTCCGCGACCAGATTCATATCGTTCTGGATGCGCGGAAACTTGTCGGGACCCGCGAGCCGGTCGGTTTGCCGGGCGTAAAATTTCAACTGATTTTCCGCGTCGTCTTTTAACTGCGCCGGCAGTTTTGATTCGGCGAACCAGAATTCCTTGAGCACGTTGACGATGTCCGTGTCGTTTGATTTGTCGCGGTATTTATCCGCCAGCATCAGATAAACTTTCAGCCGGTCGTAGTTGAGACTCAGCGTGTCTTCTTCCTCTTGTTTGAGCGCATTAACATTGGTAATCGGCGGCGCGGCGGCAAATTTTTTCAGTTCGTCTTCAAGCCGCTTGACGGTCGGGTCCATATAACGGCGACCGATGGCATTGTAATAAATGTTCAGCAAACCCTTGGTTTTTTCGTCGCCTTTATAAATCGTGTTGCCCGAGTACAAGCCCATGCCGAGATAGACGGGCGCGCCGTTGCGGTCGTAATCGTCGAGTTCCGCCATCAGCACGCGTAAATCTTCAATCGCGTTGACTTCGCGCGTGGCGGCATCGGGCGTTTTGCTCAAAGGATTGATGTTGCCGTCCGCTTTGGCGATATTCAAAACCGCGCTTCCTTTGTCTTCCGAAGCCTTCAGAAGTTTCTGATTGTTGACCAGCGAGACCGCCGCCAAAATCAGCAGAATCAACACGGCAGTCGCCCCGAGAAGCGTTAAAAGCCAGCCGAGAATCGGCGGTTTTTGTTTCTGCTGCTGGAAGGTTCTGACTAAATCCTTGTCGCGCAAAACCACGTCGCGGAAAAATTTCTCCGTAAAATACGTATTGCCGACCGTCTGCGGCGCCGCTGAGCCGCTCATTGTCTTATCGCCTTGCGCCGCCTGGCGATTTGCCGGTATGGACGTGAAATAATATCCGCGCAGAAACGGGTTTTCGCTAAACGGGTTCGGGCGGAAAAGCGCCGCCGCGAACGCGCCCAGTTTGCGGCGCGCCGAGCCGAAATGAAGCGGGAAGTTGAAGATTCTTAATTGTCTGACCGGCGGAAACGGTGCTGACAGGCGCTGCAAGCGGCGTTTCATGACCGACGTTTGCAGGAGTCCGTATTCTTCGTCGAACAGCGAATGTGCCGTTTCGCTCTTTTCCAGCGGAATCGTCGCTCCCCAGACGAGCGTTTCGCCTTCCTTTTTCGAGGTTGAAAAAGAATCGCGGAAACCTTCAATCGCGTCGGCGTGCGTGAATACCAGATAAACCGGAAAACGCACTTTCAGCCGCTGCATCGCTTCGTCGAGCCTCGTCCGCATGACTTTTGCCATTTCCTCAATCTGGCGCTCGTCCCCGTTTAAAATCTTTTCCGTGTCGGCGACGAGCAGCATTCCGTCAATCGGACGCGCGCCGCGATATTTCTTGATGGTTTCGAGCAGCGAGTTCCATTCGTCCTCGTCCGCGCCTTCGGTTTGATAGCGTCCCGCCGTATCGACGAAAACCGCGTCCGAGGTGACGCGCCAATCGATATTGCGCGTCGGACGAATCATTTTTTGTTCCGACTGCCGCTGGGACGGCAAAGTTTGAAAATTCAGGTTCGAACCCAGAACGAGCGACGATTTACCGGATTTAGGCGAGCCGGCGACGATGTACCACGGCAGCGCGTAAACCGCTTCCTTGCCGTTCGCACCGCCCAGATTCGAGGTTTGCAGGAACTTGACGACTTCTTCCGCGCCCGACGGTAAATCCTGATAATTTCCGGTCGGCGTCGCGAGCTTCGGCTGTTCGCCGCTGCCTGCCGACTTTTCTTCCGTTTTGGCTTCCGACTCTTTTTTCGCTTCTTCTTCTTTGTTTTTCGAGCGCCGCGTGGCGACGTAGCCGATCAGCAAAGCAAACGGCAAGGTGAGCAGAAGCACGACAATCACCATTATTCGCGTGTTGACGGGCAAGCCCATTTTCTCGCCGCCGAACCACGTCAGCAAACCGACGATGCCGTAAAACGACATGAAACCGCCGATGCCGAATGCAAATTTAAGTTGTTGAAGTTGCCAAGAAGAAGCCATAAAACACTAAATAAAACCTTATTAAAGCTGCAATTTATTTATCGCGTCCTGCAAAAATTTTGAAACGACCAGAAACATCACCAGATAAACGACGAACCCTAAGCCGAGTCCGCCGAGCGCGCCGATCTTCGCCCAGGTCGGCATTTTGCGCGGTTTCGGCGGTTCGGGCTGGTCGTTCGCAAGCCAGTGCGGCGATAATTCGACGGGGCGGATTTTTCCCGCCTTGACGAGCGCGTTCGCCGTTTCCTGCATGATTTGCAGGAGTTTGTCCTTTTCGTAAACCGCGTATCTGCCTTTGAAACCGAGCAGCATACAGACGTAATAAATCTCGACCGCGTCAGCCGTTACGTCAACCTGCTTGAGCATCGCCGAAAGCTTTTCAAAAAATTTGTTCCCGGCGAGATGCTCGCCGAAATATTCGAGCTGCAAAGGATTTTTTTCCCATTCTTCCTTGAGATTGAAATTGTTTGAAAGGACGGTTTCGTCAACAAACGCGGCGAGCGCGAATTTGGCGACCTGCGTGATTTTGCTGCTGAAACGATAACGCTCGGCACGGTTTTCAAAATCCGTGAGGAGCGATGCGATTTTCGGGCGCAGCTCGTTCGACGGCGCGACAATGCCTGCCTTAAGCCGCAAAATCAAATCGAAAACCGGTCCCGCAAAGGCGATTAAATCATTCGGGGTTGCTCTTTCGCTCATAAAATAAAAACTACTCGCAAATACTAACGCGTATTTATCGCTCGAAAAGGGTCAAAAATTTTACGGTTTGACGGCGTACATTTCCAGCTTTTCATCCGGTATCTCGTCAGGCACGTAAACCGCAATCACTTTCGAGCCTTTAATGCCGTCCCAGTAGGGTCCGATGGTGTCGAGCATAAAATAACGGAAGCCGACGCGCGCCGGGATCGGCGCGGGCGGCGGGCTGGCATGCGTCAAAACGACGCCCGGCAGCGCCGAGTTGATAATTGTGTCAATCACGTCGCGCGAGCCGATTTTAACGACGCGCGGCACGCCCTCGATAAGTTTCGATTCGGGCATCTGCGCGCGTACCGCCAGATAGAATCCGGCTTCTTTCAAAAGCCGCTCGTCCTCGACGCGCCCGACGTACAAAGTTTCGCGCGTTTTTTCCAAAGCAATCGGAACGCAGCGGCTCGGAATCACGGTTTCGAGCAGTTCTTTGAGCTGCGTCGAAAGATTGTAAAACGTGAAATGCAGGTCGTCGTGGTCGTATTTGACGATGTCGCGCGGGTAAAGCTCGGTCGAAAACGTCATCAGTTTTCCGACCAGTTCCGCCATTTCCAGATAAAGTCGTTCAGGATGAAGAAGCGGCGAGCGGAAAAAATGCGCCATTGTCGGAATCGCCGAATTTATCGTATGCAGAAGCCAGAAAACCGCGACTTCCGAAGTCGTAAAATCCGCGAGTGATGCGTTTCTCTGCCGTCTCTGTTCGCCGAGACTTCCGCTTTTCGTGTTCAGGATTTCGACTAATTGACGCATCATATTAACGAGCCACTGCGAAGCCGAAGATTTCAACGTCGGCGAAATATAATCCTCGTTAATCTGTAATTGTCCGGTCGGCGTGCGGACAAGCTCGGCGATTTTCATCGACGTAAAACCGTCGCGCACCTCGTCGTCGAAAATTATCCGCAAATTGCTTTTCGCGTAGGCGAGCGGCTGTTCGTTGGTGCCGCTGGTTTCGTCTTTAACCACCGCGCCTTCCTGCAAAAACCTGAGATTCGCGCCGTTTTTTACACCGTTTCCCTGAAAATTCGCTTCGCCCATTTTCTTCGCCGGAATCGCCAAATGAACGCCGAGTTTGTCCGCTTCCGGGTGGAAATGATTGCCGACCTGCCGCAAATCGGGCACGGCTTCGGCATCGGGCACGTTTATCATTAAGCCGTCGGGCAGAACGACGTGGCAGCTGGTAATTTGAAAATTTCCGTTGGCGATTGCCTCACGGTTGATTTGCAGGTCGAGAATGCCGTATTCGAACGGCATCGAAGAGCGCACGCGCGAATTGAGCAGCTCTTCGTGATAGTTATCCCATTGCTGGAAGTGATGCGGAGTCAGAAGCATCCCTTCATTCCAGACAATTTTCCGGTATTTACTCATAAAAATCAGCGGTAAAAATTTGGCGAAAACAGGTTTTGTTTATTGAAAACGGTTAAGTTAAGATTTTGTTCCTTATCTTCTCATTTGTCAATGAATTGTTGAACTTGAGAACATTTAATTTCACACTTTTTTGCGCTCTGAAAATCTAGTTAAAAATTACGGCTTCGGCGTTGACGCCGAAATCCTTCGGATTTTGCGTTATCGTGCCGATGGCGAGAAAGCGAAGCGCGAACTCATATTCCGTGTCCGTGATTTTGCCTTGCTGTTTGAGAAACCAAATCGTGCGGATTTCGCGCGGGCTGACGCTCGGATTTTTCTTCGCCAGCGCTTCGAGCGCGTTTCGCAAATCTTTGAACTTTCCCGCTTTTCCCTGGTCGTAAGCGGCAATCATCATCAGATTATCGTCTGCCAGATTGTTCGCCAGCGAAATACGCAGCTCGCCGAAAATCGGCAGCATTCGCTGGGCGACTTCGAGCGGATTTCCGCTGCCGCCGCCGATTTCCGCGAGCGCCGCGACTGCCAGAAACTGCGGTTTTAAGCCTTTCGACTGTGCCAGTGACTCAAATTGCGCGGCGTTCGCTTTGACCGCCTTTAGATTTTGCGCCAACGCGCTTGAGTTTTTAAATGCCGAAAGCTTCGAGCTGACAATATTGATTTCCGTCGATTTTAAAAAAGCCGTCGGGTCTTTGACCGCGATTCGCTGCAAAAAGGCGGCGGAGTTAATCTCGATTTTTTTCTTTTCGTCCGTTATTTCCGGCGTCGGCTGCGATTCGGTCGATTCGGGCGAAGGCGACGACGGCGCGCCGTTTCCGACGCTTGGACTGCTGCTCGGCGTCGGCGATTTTTCGGGCGTGTCGTCCGGCGTCGGGTAATATGAGCCGTATTCATTATTTTTGCCCTTGCCGCCCGTATCACCGGAAAAGATAAGCAGCGCGGCGCCGCAAACCAGAAAAATAATAACCAAAGCGGGCGCGGCGATAAAAACAAACGTCGGGATTGACGAACCGCCCGAAGCGGAAACGGACGAAGCCGAAGAACCGCCGCCCGCGCCGCCCGAAAACGCTGAATCGTTCGAAGAATCGTCATCCGAATCTTCGTCTGCCGGCGGCGGTTTCCCGGCTTTCGGCTTATCGGAAATCAATTCTGCTTCGATTTCCAGACCGCCGCCCAAGTTCAAAACGTCGCCGTTTTGCAGCGCTGCCGGCTCACCGAGCGCCGCGCCGTTGAGGGTCGTCCCGTTACTCGAACCCGAATCGGAAACGATGAAAACTTCGGCGAAAGATTCGATTTTCACGTGCTCGCGCGAGAGCTTCCCGCTCGGAATGCTCAGATTGCACCCCGAATGCCTGCCGATAACAAACGGGCTATTTTCGACCAAAACTTTCTGGTCGTCGCCTTTTTCGTCCTTAAATTTGAGCCAAAGTTCGGTCATTTTTGTCAGTGGTCAGTGGTCGGTCATCAGTGGTCGGAATTTTGGGATTTACCGGACTGCTGATGACCGACCACCGACCACTATTTCGCATAAGTTGAAAGCGGCTGCAGCGTGATGCCGAAATCCTGCGGGTTTTCGCCCATAATTGCGGCGGCGAAGAATTTCGGAACGTATTTGATATTTTCGGCATTAAACTGTTTGCCCGCGCCGCCTTCCAAAATGCTTTTGTTTGCCGCGAGCGTCCAGAAACTGCGGTTTTGTCCGCCCGTCGAGGCGAAAACCGTGTCGAGATTTTTGCTCAGGTTGCCCTGCCCGCTGTTAAAGCTCGCAATCGCGAGCGGCACGCTGTCGGGCGCGGTGCCGAATCGTGCAATCAATGTTTTCAAATATTTCGCGCCCGCTTTTGCCGATTGCTCCGGGTCGCAGCGCTGGTCGGCAGCTAAACCGTAATCCGGCGCCGAGGAGGCGAGAAACTGAAACATTCCTTTGGCGCCGGTCGAGCTGGTCAGACACGGGCAATGCTCGCCTTCAATCATTGCGACGTAAAGTCCGATTTGCGGTTCGATGCCTTCGGCGCGAAAAGAGCGCACGACGAGCGGACTCGTGCGCGTGGCGCGCGTTAAAACGCTCGTAAAATCGCTCGCAATCCAGCTGCCCGGCTCGCACGAATCCTTTTTCGCTTTGTTCAGACGGCTGACGTAGCCGCTTAAGAATTTTTTGATTTCCTGCACGGCTTCCGCCGGAATCGGGTCGCTTGTCTGGTTGCCGATAATCCGCGCCACTTTTTCGGCTTTGACGGCGATATAACGATTTTTGTCGTCTTCCGACATGTCCTGGTATTTGCCCTTCGGCAAAACGACGGTTGTGCCGTTATTGGTCACCTCGACCGTCGTGTTCCCGATAACTTCGGTGTTGCCGCCGTCAACCGGCGAGCCGCTCACGGACGGCGACGTTTTCGGGGTTTTACCTGAATTCTTATTGTCGTTTTTACTAGTTTCCTCCGGCGTTTCGGTTTCATACGGCGTCTCTTCCGTGATTTCCGTGCCGCCGCTGCCGAAGGCTTTATAACCGATAAAAATCGCCGAAACGCTGATGATCAGAACCGCAAAACCGGCAAGTGCGAGCGGAATCAGCACCGGAAAACCCTGTGATTCTGCGCTTGAAGCGGCAGTCGCTTTCGATTTCTCCGGCGTGCTTTTTGTTTGCGATGCCTGCGGTGCGCTGCCGATTTTAACGGTCAAAGTCGTGTAATGCCCGATTTTGATTTTATCGCCGTCGTAGAGAATCGTGCCGTTCGATTTGACGCGCTCGCCGTTGACAAAACTGCCGTTGGTCGAATTTTCGTCCGTCATCCAGACGTTGTCGCCTTCGCGGTAGACACTCGCGTGCAGGCGCGATAAACCGTCGTCGGTAAAACGATAATCGGCTTCGCTGCCGCGCCCGAACGAGAGCTTTCCCTCGCCGAGCGCGATTTCCTCGGCTAAGCCGTCGTCATTTGAATATTTCAGCGAAACTTCGAGCATTTTTTATCTGGCGCCGCCCGCCGGGTAAAGTTCCGAAATCGGGCGTTCTTTTTTGAGTCCGAATTTTTGCGGATTTTCGGCGACAATCGCGGCGGCGAAAAATCGCGCGACCTGCTCGCGCTGCGCGGCGTCCGTAATCACTTTCCAAAAATCCGAACGGTCGGCTGGCAAACCGGCTTTCCATTCGTTCGCCGCCTGCGCCGGTTTACCGAACGACGCGACCGCAAAAATAATGTCGCCGTCAAACGTTTTGACGACCAAATCTTCCATGTAAAGCGCCGCCGCTTTTGCCGCGCAATCCTGCGCCGGGTCGGATAAATTCGGGGTCGTGCAAATCGCGTTATAAGCGTTGACGGTCGCAAATTCGTTCGACATCTGCCACAAACCTTCGGCGTCGCCCTGTTTTTCGAGATTAAATTTACTGCGGCTCATCGCGAGCGCATAGGGCAGCGCCGCGTCGAGTGCTTTATCGCGGACGAACGATTGATTTATTACGTCGCGGTAGGCGGCGGCGCGCGCGAAATAACCTTCCGAAGACGAATATTCGGCGGTGCGTTTTCGCACTTCTGCTAAAAATTCGGGATTTGAAAGATTGTATTTAAAACTTCCGCCCGTGAATTTGCGGACCGTCGCGGCAGTCATCTTTTGAACGTCAATCAGCGTCGGCTGTTTGCCGCTCGCGATTTCCGGCGTCGGCGTCGCGCTCGCGCTGCTGGTCGGCGTCGGCGCGGTGATTTCTTTTGTTTCAAATTGCAGAGCGATGTCGCGCCCCTGCGGTATTTTGTTGCCTTCGGCGTCTTCGAGCACGACAGTCAAACCGTAAAGTCCGCCGTCCGATAATTCGGGAAAGTTTTTCGGGTCGAGCTGCGCCGCGTAAGGTTCTTCGGTCAAAGCGGCGATTTCCTTTTCGTTGAGCAAAACGTGAACCGTGCTGACGCAGGCGGAGTTTTTGACATCGACTTTTATTTCGGTTTCCTGCGAAATGGTTTCGCCGTTCGCGGGGCTTGTGATGCGCGCCGTCGCGTCGCACGCGGAACCGCCTTTACCGGCGAAGTAAACAAACGTCGCCGCGACCGCGAAAACGACCGCTAAACCGCAAACCGCGCCCGTAATACCAAGAATCAACGGAAAGTTTGACTTCGACTCATTTGCCGAAACTGCTTCAGGAATCGAACTCGACTCGACCATCTCCGAATCGTCTCCGGCATTTTCGGGCGTATCGTCTTCGATAATAAATTCGACAATCACAGAATTTCCGAGCGTGATAAAATCGCCGTCGTTGAGCGCGGTTTCGCCCTCGGTTTTCTGACCGTTGACGGTCGTGCCGTTGCTCGAACCCAAATCGGTGACGACGAATTTGCCGTCTTTAAATTCAATCCGGGCGTGATTGCGCGAGATGTTCGAATTGTCGGGAAACGCGACGGTGTTCTCCGTCGTCCGCCCGAACGAGGTCGCGTCCTCGCCGACGGTCAGCTCTTTCTCGTCAAATTTTAAAATCGCGCGCGCCATATTTTCGGAAAACTCTGTCCGCGCGCAGACACGAAACACACTGAAATCGTTTTATCTTTCGCTGCTCTTTCGTGTCTGCGCGCCGGCAAAGTTTATTTATTCATTTTACTCAGGACAAACGTTTCGATAATTTCCTCGTTATCTTTCGGGTTAATGTTAACGATTCGCATGGCGAACGGCGTGTCGCCCTGTTGCGAAACCAAATCCTGACCGGAATCGTCGATTAAATCAATCAGAGTCTTCGCGCTGATTTTGCCCGCGCTCATTAAATTCGCGAGGCTGACGCGCGTGTTTTTTACGTCGTTCGGCAAATCGACCAGCGAATCGCGCGTGAAAATCAACGTAAAAAATTCCTGCGGCGCGCTCTCGTAAGGAAAAAGCTGGAGCGCGCAATCGCGCGGCTCGGGGACGTATTCCTTCGGACAATTGCGCGGCAGAACGTACTCGACGTTCGCTTTGACGAGATTGCTGCCGTTATTGACGAGCGTCGTCGGAAAAATAATCTCGCCGTCGGTTTCGGGCGAAGCCTGCCGGATAACGTAGAGATAGCCGGTTTGATTCGCTTTTATCGACATCCTGAGCCGGTCGTTGTTCGTAAACGCGGCGATCGGGTTGACCTCCGTCTCGGTTCCTTCCTTATCGACATTCAGCAGTCTGAGCTGCGCCGCCAGCAGCGGCACCTGAATGGTTTTGACGACCCTTTTGACGGTTTTAGTCGGAGTTTTTCGATAATTCGAGCGACTTTTTTTCTCGACCCGGACAATCGTCACGCGCCGCGTGATGTTAATTTTTTTAGCGACCGGCTTGGCTTTCGGGCGGATGGTCGTGCGCGCCTTCTGGCGGACGACCAAAACGTCGTCAACCTGCGCTTTCGCACCGACCGCGCCGGTCAATAAAATCCAGATTCCGAGGGTGAAAATTATAAATTTGAGCTTTAATTTGGTTTGTTTTTTTTCCGTTTTAAGATTCATTATCAACATGCCTCACAACTTTTCATGACGCGGACGGCGGAGGTTATTTGCTTTTCTACTTTCTGAAAGACTCCTGAAGTTTCGAGTCGTCAGCCGAAACCGCGCAGCGAAAACCGATTGCCGCCGCGAAAAGTTTTTCCTCGTCTTCGCCCGAAGCGACGCCCGACGGAACGTAGATTCGTTTGGTAGTTTTCAGAAAATCGTTGGTTTTCGAGCCGAAATGACCGCCGCGCACGACGCGGTTGATTTCACCGAAATTCTCATTGGAACTCGTGTTGCCCGGATACGGCTGAAAGTAGGCGTCGACCCATTCGGCGACGTTGCCCGCCATATCCATTGCGCCCGACGGACTCGCGCCGGACGGGAAACTGCCGACATCTTTCGGCGTGTTTAATCCAAAAGCCGCTTTGCCGTTTTCAAACGACGCGCCCCACGGGAAATCGAGCTTCGACCCGCCGGCGGCATCCCACGAAGCCGCTTTTTCCCATTCTTCCTCGGTCGGCAGACGTTTTCCAGCCCACGCCGCAAACGCTTTCGCATCGTCGAACGAAACGCCGAGAACCGGCGCGGCGGGACGATTTTCAAAATAGCCTTTTTCCCAGAAAGGGTCGGGCGGCGGCTGTTTGCCGGTCGCGCCGCAAAATTCCTTGTACTGCGCGTTGGTGACTTCCGTTTTGTCGATGTAAAACGCGGGAACCGTGACTTTATGCGCCGGTTTCGATTCGTCGCCGCCCGTGTCCGAACCCATCGTGAATTCGCCTGCCGCGACCAGCATCATATCGCCTTTGTAACTGACCGTCGACGGCAGAGTTTGCGTAACGGGCGCGGCGGTCGGGGCAGGAGGAGCGGTCGGCGTCGTGTCGGCTGATTTGTTCGCGGCGCTCGTAACAGTGTTCGGAGTATTAAAATAAAGCAGGTAGACGCCGATAATCGAGGCGCTGACAAGCAGGAAAAAAGCGAACAATCCGCCGAGCATTAAAACCCATTTCATATTTCCGCTGCTTTGTTTCGCGGCAGCGGGTTTCGGCGGCGCGGTTTCGACGGATTGCGCGGCTACCGCCGGTTCGGCTTGATTTTCGGGCAGACGGTAATACGGCGTCGTTTGGTTGCCCGAATCATCTTCCGCCGCGTAGGGCGAGCCGTAATTTTCAGCGCCGTCTTTGAGGTTAAAATTCGGCGTCGTTTTATCGAAATTCGGCTTGGCGCCTTCGGAGACGCGAAAAGTCGGCGGCGGCATCTGCCAATCGTCCCTTTTGCTTTCCTTCGGAACGTTGACGTTCGCCTGCGTCACGCCCCAATCGTCGGCGGGCGGCGCGGGCGGCGCGGATTGTTTCGGCTTTTCCGAGTATTGCGGCGGAACGTTAATATTCGGCGCGGTTTTATCAAAATCCGAATACGACTCGTTTGAACTTTGAGCTGGCGGAACCGCCGTGTGCGGAATATTGACGTTCGGCGTTGTCATTCCCCAGTCGTCTTCGGGCGGCAGGCTCGGAGCGTTTTCGGCTTTCGGTTGAAAACCCTGCGGAACATCCTTCTTTTTTTCATCGTCGAGCCGCAAATTCGGCGTCGTCATTCCCCAATCGTCATCTTTCGGATTATCGCTCATCTTATTTTCTCCAGGTTAAGATTTTTCGGGTCAAAAATACAAGAAACAAATTTCCGGAGTAATTCGCCTTTTGAAATTTCACTTTATTTTACCTGTATTTGTTTTCGTTTCAACTTTATTTCAACGCTGGTCGGCGGTTTTCCGCATAGAATTTTTCATTACCTATTAAAAACGCGAAAAAGCGCGAAAAAAAGGAGCAAAACCTTTAAAAATATTTCGCGCCTTTTCGCTTGTTTTCGCGCCTTAATTTTCTAAAACTTCGGAAACGGATAGAAAAAAGTGTACGTCCGAAAAAGGAAACCGTTCAAATTATCAATTTCTTTCTCCGCATTTTCTGCAAACCGGTTCGGTCCGGGCAGTCGCGATAAACGATTAATTCGCCGGATTTGCGCGGCTAACGCGGCAAATCCAAAACGTCCGAGCGCGTGATGATGCCGGTAATGCGTTTGAAATCTTCGATTAAAACGGCGGGCGATTTTTGCAGCTTCGCCTTGATTTCATCCGAACCCGTGTCGGTATCGACAATCGGAAAACTCTTGTCCATGACGTCGGCGACGCGCGCGTTCAGCAGCTCGCTGTTCTTTAAAAGCTGCGTCAGGATGTGGCTTTCGCGCAGGCTTCCGACCGATTGATTGTCTTCGAGCACCGGAATCTGCGTCACCCCGGCTTCGCTCATCCGCGCGAGCGCGTGGCTGATGATTTCATCCGGCGCGACAAAAATCAATTCCTGCGGCGCGCCGTTCGTTTTCGTCTCGGCAATCAGCCCGGCGGTGATTTTCTGCGGTTCGAGCAATAATTTTTCCTTCATCCATTCGTCCGAATGATGTTTGGTCAGATAATGCTCGCCCGTGTCGCAGACGATAAAGACGACGACCGCCGATTCATCCAAATCGCGCGCGACTTTGAGCGTGCCCGCGAAAATCGTCCCGGTCGAGCCGCCGCAGAAAATGCCTTCACGCTTTGAAAGCTGGCGCGACATTTCAAACGATTCGCGGTCGGTGATATTAATGATTTCGTCGATAATTTTCACGTCCGCGTTGCCGACCGGAATATTCTGCCCGATGCCTTCGACCAAATACGGCGTCGCTTCCGGCACTTGCCCGGTTTCCTTATACTGCTTGAAAATCGAGCCGTACGGGTCGGCGCCGATGACCTTGATATTCGGATTTTTTTCCTTCAAATACCGCGACGTTCCGGTTATCGTTCCGCCCGTGCCGATTGAGGAGACGAAATGCGTGATTTTGCCGTCGGTATCGTTCCAGATTTCGGGTCCGGTCGTGCGGTAATGCGCGAGCGGGTTTGCCGGATGATTGTACTGGTCGGGATAAAAAGAATTCGGCGTTTCCTTGGCAATCCGTTTGGCGGTTTCGACGTAATGCTCGGGCGAGCCGTATTTTGCCGCCGCCGGGCGAATCACGACGTCCGCCCCGATGGCTTTCAGGTAACGGCGCTTTTCGACCGAAACCTTGTCAGTCATCACGAAAATGCATTTGTAACCTCTGACGGCAGCGACCAGCGCCATGCCGATTCCCGTATTGCCCGAAGTCGCTTCAATCAGCGTTCCGCCGCGTTTAAGAATGCCTTTTTCCTCGGCGTCGTCAATCATCGAAACGCCGATGCGGTCTTTCACGGAAAAACCCGGATTGAGGTTTTCCAATTTTGCAAAAATCTGCGCCTTGATGCCGAGCTGCCGCGTAAGATTGTTGATTTTAACGAGCGGCGTATTGCCGATAAGCCCTAAAACATTGTCGTAAGTTTTCATTTTTAAAAAGATTTCCTAAAAATTTTCGGTTATAACGCTATAATTTTAGCCCTTGTTCAGCGCCGCGCAAAATTGAGAGAGCAGAAAAATAGATTCGCGCCCGTTCGCGGCTAATTTCCTTCTAAAATCTCCGCGCGTTTTGCCAGCAGAACCGCCGGATTGTTCGTAATCACGGCGAAAAGTCCCAAATCGAAAGCGCGCCGGACCCAGCGCGGATTGTCAGCCGTCCAAATCGTGACGGGCAGATTTCTTTTTTCCGCCTTTTTCATCAATTTGCGCGTCGCCAGAGAAAAATGCACCGAAATCATGTCCGCGCCGAGTTCATATGCGATATTGACGAGGCGTTTTTCCTTGCGCAGAATCGTCATGATTTTCGGCGCAAACAGCGCGGCGGTTTTTACCTCGGGGCAACGGCGTCGAACGCGCGGAATCGCTTCGAGCTGAAAGCTTTTGACGATGATTTGCGGCAAAAGGGGCGAACCGGAAACGATTTCACAGACGGCTTTGACGAGTTTTTCGGTTTCCGATTCGCGGCATTTTAATTCGATATAAATCAAACCGGTAAAATCCTTCAGAAAATCTAAAGTTTCTTTGAGGGTCGGAATCCTTTCAGCGGAAAAATCGCCGGTTGCATTCGATTTTCGCTTTGCAAACCACGAACCGACGTCAATCGCCCGTAATTCTTCCGCCGTCAAGCTCGAAACCAGATTTTTGCGGACCGAGAGGCGTGAGAGCGTTGCGTCGTGAAAAACGACCGTCTCGCCGTCTCTGCTGAGACGGACATCGAATTCGATGCCTTCCGCGCCGTCTGTTATCGCTTTTTTGAACGCCGCGAAAGTGTTTTCCGGCGCGAGCGCCGAAGCGCCGCGATGCGCGATAATCAAGGGCAGGTTGTTTGATTTTTGCATTTTTAGAAAGTGAAAAAGGTGAAAAGGCAAAAGGTGAAAAAGTTCTGTCGATTATCATCAACACGGTTTTTCACTTTTCTACTTTTCCGCTTTTTCACTCTTTTTCTCCAGCAGAAAAATCATTTTCGACCAGCTAATCGGCTCGGTAATCGGGAATTGATGCCTGCCGATAATATTAAAATAGCGCTGTGAAATCTTTCTTACATTTTTCAGCGGGTGAATTTTAAAGTTGTACAAAAGCTCCAGCACCGAGCCGACGAATGAAGGTTTGACGGGAATAAAAACGAGCCGCGCGCCGGTTTTCAAAACGCGCGCCATTTCGCGCAAGCCGTCGTCGAGCGGCACGTATTCAAGCACGCCGCAGCTTAAAACCAAGTCGAAAGTTTCGTCTGCAAACGGCAAACTTAAAACGTTTCCCTGAACCGGCGCGATATTCCGGCAGTCGGTCTGCCTGTCCTTTTCAAATTCCTCGCGCGCGACCTTCAAGGAATTAAAAGACAAATCGAGCGCGACCGTTTTGCGCGGGCGAAAACCGGCGCTGTGAAACCCGAGCGTGACAATTCCGGTGCCGCTTCCGGCGTCGAGGACGTATGAATTTTCGTCGATTTTCAAGTCGAGCGATTTGAGATATTTTTCGACCGATTGACGGTAGCCGTTGATTTTCAACGCCAGATTATGCACATCGGCGATGCGGTCGTAGAAGTTTTGAGTTTTTGACTTTTCCAGTTGCTCAGCCATTCTTTTCAAGTTCAGAGTTCAGAGTTTACGGTTCAGAGTTGTTGTATTCAAACTCTGAACCGTAAACTCTGAACTCTGAACTCTATTTCTCCGCTAAAAGTTTTTCTATCGTTTTTTGAATATCCGCTTCTTTGCCCGCACCCGGTTCGACGTAGCGTACGACGCCTTTGCGGTCAATAATAACGGTCGTCGGCAAAGCCTTCACGCCGTACGCTTCCTGGTTCGAAAACTCTTTTCCGACGACGAAATCATACGGCAGATTGTTTTCCTTTTTGAGTTTTTCCAGAAACTCGATTTCCTTGTTTTCGCTCACCTGCACGCCGTCAGCCGTGCCGTAATAACGCGTCACGCCGAGCACGACCAGCCCGTCCTTTTCAAATTTCTGACTCAGCCGCGCGAGCGCCGGAAAAGCCGCGAAACACGGACCGCACCACGTCGCCCAAAAATCCAGCAGCACGACACGCCCGCGCAAATCCGCGAACTTTTTCGGTTCACTCGTCAGCCAGCGGTCAACGTCCGGCAATCCCGGCGCGGTTTCGCCGAGTATCCGGTAATGTTTTTCGCGCGCTTCGAGCCGCTGCGAAAGCTCGTCCTGCCACGCTTTCGATTTAAAACTACGGGCGACCGCGGCAAGCGCGTCCTTGTAAAACCGCATCGCTTCGGGTTTTCGCCCGGTCTCGACCAAATATTTAATCCGCTCGTTAACCGCCAGGTAATAAATGCCGGTCGATTCGACAAAGACGCCGGTTTTCTGTAAATCTTCGAGCGCCTTCACGGCTTTTTCGGCATTCCGGTCATCGCGGTAAATTTCAAAAACCGTCATCCCGTTTTCGATTAACTCGCTGACGCCGGCAAGCCGTGACTGCGCCGTTTGAAAGCTCGCCTTGGCGGCGCGGAAAGCTTCTTCGGCGTGCGCCGCCGCCTTTAAGAGATTTTTTTCGGCGCGGTAGCCGCTCGCCAGCTCCGCTTCCATCCGCAGCCGGTCGCGCGGCTTGGTCGGATTGGTGTTCAGGTAATCATTTAAAATCCGTTCGGCTTCGTCGAAATTCTTCCGGTGCGCCGCGAGAATGACGAGCACGGAACGCGCCGCCTGTAATTTTTCGGCGTCCGCGTTTTCCGTCAGCAGGTATTTTTTCAGCGTCTCCGCCGCGCCGTCCTCGCCCCCGGCTATCCATTGAAGCATCCCGAGAAAATAAAAATCCGCGCCCGCCAGATTGTTTCGCGCCGCCAGAATCGAGGCATTTTTCGCCGCCAGTTGTTTCTGTTCCTGCACGGTTTGCAGGCGCAGCTTCTCGCTGTACGGAATTTTCTTCGTTTGAAATTCGGTAAATTTATTTTTGGCGTAAACGTTGGCTTCATCGAAGAGCTGCCGCGCGGAACGCTCGTCGGTTTTTTCGATTGTCTGCCCGTCCGCGTTCTGCGCACCTGTCCGCCCCGATTGCGCAAACCCGCCAACCGCAGCGCCGAACAGCAATATAAAAACCAAAAATTTACGCATACCGGATGAGTTTGGAGTTCGGAGTTGAGAGTTTAGAGTTAAATCAATCCAACTCTCAACCCCGAACTCTCAACTCTTAACTCTCAACTCTCAACTCTCAACTCTCAACTCTTAACTCTTAACTAAAATTTAAACCGTTGTATTCAAACTTCGCAAACCTTTCGGCGCAAATCTCTCGGGACTAAAGATTTCCAGGTAATCCGAACGGTCGCCGCCCGCAATTTTTTCAGCCAGCAATCGAGCCGTCAAAGGCGCGAGCAAAATCCCGTTGCGGTAATGCGCGGTCGCTATTTCTAAGTTTTCAACATGTGGAAAACTTCCTAAAACCGGCAAACCATCCGCCGCGTACGGGCGAAGCCCAGCCCATTTTTCCGTAATTTCAAGGTTAGACAGACCCGGCGCGATTTCAAAAGCGTTTTCCCGCAAAAATTCAACTCCGTCGGTCGTGACGCTTTTGTCAAAGCCGACGTCTTCGACCGTCGCGCCCGCCAGAATTCTGCCGTCCGCGCGCGGCACAAGATAGCCGCGCGGACTGTAAATCACTTTTTGGAAAAGGCGTTTCGCGCTCTGAAAAGCAATCATCTGCCCGCGAACCGGTTTAACCGGCGGCATGACGAGATTTTCCGCCTTCAAAACGGAAGTCCACGCGCCGGTCGCTAAAACAACCGTTCCCGCGAAAAATGTTTCGGTTCCAACGGTCGCGCCGACGCATTGCCCGTTTTCGATGACAAGCTGACTGATTTCGGTATTTTCGCGGATTTCGATGTTGGCGCGCGCGGCAAACTTCTGCAGGGCGAGAAGCAGTTTGCGGTTTTCGACCTGCCAATCGTCGGGAAAGAACAGACTTTCGCGCACGTCGGGCGAGAGAAACGGTTCCAAGCCCCGGGTTTCTCTCGCCGTCAGATGTTCGACCGCTAATCCTGCCGCGCGCTGCCAGTGATAGCGGCGCCCGATTTCCGTTGAATCTTCCTCGGTTAAAGCAAGATAGAGCGTTCCTTGTCTGTCCAATTCAATATCTATGTCTGTGTCGTCCTGCAATTCTGCGGCAAATTCTGGGTAGAGTTTGTTCGATTCATTACATAATCGAAAAAAATCGTCGAGTTTTTCGGTCTCGGCATTCGGCGCGAGCATTCCGGCAGCCGCGTGCGAGGCTTCCTGCCCGGCGCGCCCGCGTTCGAGAATCGTAATTCGCCCGATTCCTTTTTTAAAAAGCGCGCGTGCCGTTGCCAACCCGATGACGCCGCCGCCGATTATTAAAACGTCTGAATTCATTTTTGTCCGTTGTTCTTTGCCCGTTGTCCGTTGTAAATTTAAATATCTGAAATTTGAAATTCAAAGTTTGAAATCTATGAAACATATTATCACTTTAATTCCCGGCGACGGCATCGGACCGGAAATCGTCGCGGCGACCGTGCGCATAATCGAGGCGTCGGGCGTCGAAATCGAGTGGGAAACGCACATCATCGGCGCGCAGGCGTTAGAGAAGTTCGGGACGACGATTCCCGACACGACGATTGAATCAATCAAGCGCAACCGGGTCGCGCTCAAAGGACCGCTGACAACGCCGGTCGGCAAAGGTTTTACGTCCGTCAACGTCGGGCTTCGCAAGGCGCTCGATTTATACGCCAACGTGCGCCCGATTAAGGCTTTGCCGAATGTTCCGTGCCGTTATCCTGAACTCGATTTGGTGATTATCCGCGAAAATACGGAAGATTTGTATGCCGGACTCGAACACGTCGTCGTGCCGGGCGTCGTCGAATCCATAAAAATCATCACCGAAAAGGCTTCGACGCGCATCGCCCAATATGCTTTTGACTTTACCCAAAAACAGGGGCGCAAAAAGGTGACGGCGATGCACAAGGCGAATATTATGAAGCTCTCGGACGGGCTTTTTCTCGAATGTTTCTACAACGTCGCCAAAAAATTTCCGGAAATTCCGGCGGACGACAAAATTATCGACAACGCCTGTATGCAGCTCGTCATGCGTCCCGAACAATTCGACGTGATGGTTTTGGAGAATCTCTACGGCGACATTGTTTCCGACCTCTGCGCCGGACTTATCGGCGGGCTGGGCTTAGCGCCGGGCGCGAATATCGGCGAGCAGGGCGCGGTTTTTGAAGCCGTTCACGGCTCGGCTCCCGACATCGCCGGGCAGGGAATCGCCAATCCGACCGCGATTTTGATGTCGGGGATTTTAATGCTCCGGCATTTAGACGAGATGGATGCGGCAAACCGCGTCGAGCGCGCGATGCTGGACGTTTTTGCGGAAGGCAATGTGCGCACGAAAGATTTGGGCGGGACGGCGAAAACCGACGAGTTCGCGACCGCCATTATTGAAAAACTTAAAGCGTAATTAATTGAAGCGTGTGCATAAATCATAATTGAATTCTCCAACGCGCCGCTTCAATTTGTTCTTTGATAACAAGTAACGGTTTAGATTCTCTGAAATTCATCAGACAAACTAGTTGATAAACCCACACGCAAACTAAGACGAACGCGCCGTTCTTGTGCAAGCCTTTAACCTGACACGTTTTCAAATCAAAGGCTTGAATGATTCTTTGAAACAGTAATTCGATCGTTTCTTTGCGATAGTCATAAAGCTCGTGTTTGAACGAGCGGCGTTTTTTGGGCAATTGTTTCGGTGTCAATAACCAGCCGCCGCGTGTGCGGTAAAGCGCCGTCAGGTCCTGCCCGCCAAACGATTCATCGCCGAGCAGAACTTCGGTTTTGACGAGCGTGCCGCCGCTGACGGCTTGTTTGGCAACGCTCGATTCGCCAACATTGTTGGCTGTCCAACTCGCCGAGAGCGGCACGGGAAAGGGAAACACCAAAGATTGTAAAATCAAGCGATAACCCTGCACCCATCCGCGATAACCCGATTTGAACCATTCGCTTTCTTGATCGACATTTCTGAGCCCCTGAGGAATCAGATTCTCACGGCGATGCTTTTTGTGCCAACGCGGTCCCGCCGCCTGATACATTCGTCCGTCAATCGCGCTCACGCTTTGCGACTCCTGTGCCGTCAGGGTTTCGAGAATCGTCGTGCCCGCGAGCGAAATTTGTCGTTCAGCTGCCTTGGTCAAACTTTTCAAACGCCTGAGGATGGTTGTTCGGTGCGGAACTCTTGAAAAACCGCATGTCAAAAGCAGCCCGGTATCGGCTTGCAGAAGGCGGAAAAGTTCCGAGTCGGCAAATGTCCTGGTGACAATGGCAACGACCGCGAGCAATAAAAAAGATTGCTCGGAAAACTCTTGCCGGCGTCCGCGCTTGCAATTGGTCGGTGGTGGCTGATAATGTTCAGAAATCTTTTGCAAAAGACGCAAAAGCTCGTCAGTCAAAATAGGTTTCATCACCAACAAGGATGGCAGAATCACAAACGATTCTGCCTCCGCTGACGAAACCTAAAATCTAAACCCTTCTTATCAAAGAACTTTTATTTGCACACGCTTCAATTAATTTAGACCATCCGCTTCGCGACACAGAGTTTTGTCTGCAGCTATTTAACACTTAAAAAAAACTCTTGTGCCTGCATCGGCGGTATCCCTGTGGTAAAAAAAGATTATGGAAATGAGCATCTGGAACAAGCCGATTTCACACGGCGAGATTTTGAAGAAAATTTGGAAGCATCTCGATTTGGGAACGCTCGACCGGGAGCATCCGTTTCACACGCCGGTCTTCGGAACGATTTGCGATAATGCGCCCGATATGCGGATGGTCGTTCTGCGCAGGTTTTGGCGCAAACCGCCGCAATTAGCGTTTCACTCGCACAGCGGCGCGCCGAAAATCAATCAGCTTCGCACGAACCCCAACGTTTACTGGCTTTTTTATCACCCGCAGGAAAAATTTCAACTCCGCATCAAAGGTACTGCCGAGCTTCACACGAACGACGAACTTCAGGAAGAACAGTGGCTTGCGACCGAGCTTTTTTCGCGCCGCTGCTACGTCGGTGCAAATCCGTCCGAGCTGAGCGAGCATCCGACTTCCGGTTTGCCGGAAAATCTGATCGACCGCAAACCGACGCAGGAAGAATCCGAAGCCGGCAAAACAAATTTCGTCGTCGTGACCTCGACGATTGACGAAATCGACTGTTACGAGCTGAACGTCAAAGGACATCGCCGCTCGCTTTTTACATGGACGACCGGCAATCTTGAAACGCGCTGGCTGACGCCTTAATTGCTGACCGTGAACGTACCCGCATTAACTTTCCCGAACGCGACTCTTGCCGCACGGCGGCAATATTCAAGTTCCGCCGAATCCGAGAAATCAGGACAGGTTCAATGATGGAAAAGCGCGGCGCAGCAATCCGCAGCGCCCTTATTTTTTGCAACCAAAAGAGTAATGTGTTATTCAAATAAACCGGAGCGGCGGATTTCCGCAAAGCGGAGTTTATTCGGAGGATTCTAAATTTTATGAGAACTTTACTTTTTAGTCTGGTATTAACCGTGATTTTCGGGGCGACATTGACCGCTCAGGCGCAAAAAACGCAGCCGGTTACGCTGCGCGTCAACAAACAGGTAAAGGTGACACGCAGCAATCTGACGATAAAATTCGTCGCGGTCGAAGATTCGCGCTGCCCGCGCGGCACAAACTGCATCTGGGCTGGAAACGCGAAAGTCACTATTAAAGTAAGCAGCGCGCGAGGCAAATCGCAAACCTTCGACCTCAACACCAACCTCGAAACCAAATCCGCGCGCTTTGACGGTTTTGAAATAAAACTCGGCACCGTCACGCCCTACCCGGCGACGAACGCCCGCATCAACCCGGACGGCTACACGGCGAGTTTTACCGTTACAAAACTATAAATCAGCGAAATAAGTTGATTAACAAAAAGGCTTGTGTGGTTTTTGATAAACTTCGCAAGCCTTTTTCTTGCGAAGTTATCCCCTGATTTTTACAAGCTCCTTGTTGATTATTGATTTTAAATCCTCAATGGATTTACTGGCGTTGATTTGCGCGGCGGAAGCGATTGGTTTTAACGAGCCGTTTTCTTCGATAAAAATTGCCGGAAGTTTTGTGTTTTCAAGTTTGTACTTACCTTTAAATTCATCCGCGTGCAGGAATTCGAGCGGATTTTCGAGCGAATCCAAATACTCCTTCCACTCGGCGCGCATCCCGAAATTTGAATGCGTGACGGCGCACAGATTACACGCGTAGGTGGCGGGCGAAAATATTTTGTGGGCGATGTCCGAGACAAGATTAAAAACGCCGCTGTCGGCGTTGTAAACAAAGACGATTTTAGGCTTTGCCGTATTATTCAGACCGTCTTTGGAGAGCTTTGCGTTTTCGTTGTTCGGCTTCATTTTTTTCCCAAATCCTTGAAAATTATTTATGATGAATTATAACAAATGCGTCGGAGAAAGAATGAAGAAATTCTTAAAAATTTTAAGCGTTCCGCTTGTCTTGGGCGGTGTCGCCGCGCTCGTCTGGCTCGAATCGCGTCGTCCTTTGCGGCGCGAAAGGGAATCGAAACTTGTCCGAAACGGTAGAAATTTAGGCGTCGCCGCGCTGGCGGCGCTCGCCCTGCAGATTTCGGAAAAACCGGTCGCGGCGCGGCTCGCACTACTTGTCGAGAAGCGGAATCTCGGATTACTGAAAATCGTTCGCCTGCCGAAACCGCTTGAAGTAATTCTAGCCGTCGCGCTGATGGATTATACCTTGCATCTCTGGCACGTTTTGACGCATAAAGTTCCTTTTCTATGGCGATTTCATCTGGTGCATCACGTCGACCGCGACCTCGATGCTTCGACCGCGCTGAGGTTTCATTTCGGTGAATTGGTAATCTCCGTTCTGTGGCGCGCGGCGCAGATTCTGGCGCTCGGCGTCGCGCCGCGTTCTCTGAAAGCGTGGCAGATGTTTTTATTCCCGTCGATTTTGTTTCATCATTCAAATTTGAGATTGCCCGCAAACGTCGATAAAGCGCTGCAAAAAATTATCGTGACGCCGCGCCTGCACGGCATTCATCATTCAACGGTGCGCGCTGAAACCGATTCAAACTGGTCGAGCGGCTTGACTGTCTGGGATAAAATTCACGGCACGTTTCGCGATGATATTACGGCAGACCAAATAATCATCGGCGTGCCGGCGTATCAAAACCCGGACGAAGTGATTTTAACCAAAATTTTGCCGCAGCCGTTTGAAAGGCAGAAAAACGACTGGCAGCCGCCCGAAAAATCGTCGAAACAATTAAAATGAAGCCCGAAATCTCAATCATCGTCCCGGCGCTCAACGAGGAAGATTCGATTCGGGAAACTTTAGACGCGTTTCAGGTTTTCAAGGGCGCGGAAATTATTCTCGTGGACGGCGGAAGCACGGACAAAACGCTTTCGATTGCCGAAAATTACGATGTGAAAATTCTTCACGCGCCGCGCGGGCGCGGGCTTCAGTTGAGCGCCGGCGCGCAGCAGGCGAGGGGCGATATTTTATGGTTTGTCCATGCCGACACGGTCGTTTCGCCGGACGCGGTCGAGCAAATTAAAAGTGCCTTATCGAACCGCGAAGTCGTCGGCGGAAATTTTACGATTCGCTTTGACGGCACGCGGCGCGCGGCAAAATTCCTGACACGGCTTTATCCGAAGCTCGGCAAGCTCGGCTTGATTTACGGCGATTCGGCAATTTTCGCGCGCCGCAGTGTTTACCGGGAAATAGGCGGCTTCAAACCGTTCCCGATTTTTGAAGATTTGGATTTTGTCGAACGGTTAAAAGCGACGGGCGGGCTGGTCACTTTACAATCGGTCGTGACGACTTCTTCGCGGCGGTTTGAAAACAAAAGTTTCTTTCTGACCTTTCTGCGCTGGACGATTCTGCAAATTCTCTACTGGCTCGGCGTGAGCCCTTACACGCTGCTGAAAATTTACTTTCCGAGCGTCGATTCAAAAAAGAAAAATTAGAGCGTTCCCAGATTTGCAAGCAGCCAGCGATAAGTTTCCGCCGCCAGTTTTTGCAATTCTTCATTGCCGAGAATTTCGTCCTTCATCGCACGAAAATCGTCCGGCGTGTCAACGTCGTAATGGGCGGGCAGAAATTCTATTTTTTCGATTCCCAGACGTTTGATATTTTTCGTAATTTGCTCGAAAACCAGCGGCGTGCTCCACGCAACGCGCTCGAAAATTTCGGGCACCAGTTTTCGCAAGCCAATTAAATAAAATCCGCCGTCATTCGATTCCCCGAGCACGATTTCCGCATCTTTTTCGAGCGCCGCAAATGCGTCCCCGAGGTAACCGGGCGGGAAAGTCGGGCTGTCGGTGCCAATCATCACGACGGCTGAATCCGCCGCGCATGCAAATTCAAATGCCTGCGCCATCCGTTCGCCCAAATTCTCGCCGATTTGTTCGACCAAAACGATTCGGGGCGAAACCATATTTTCCAGAATCTCTCTTTCGCCGGCGGGCGCGTATGCTAAAATTACGTTTTTACAGACCGTTTGCGCTTTCGCTATCGTGTCCAGCAAAAAGGCGCGGGCAAGCGCGGCGCATTTTTCGGGCGAGAAGACCGAATGCAGCCGCGTTTTGACTGTTCCTGCGGTCGGAACTTTTGCCATAATGATAATTGTCGGTTTCATAAATCAATTAAAATCGTAAAGAAAAAGGAAAATTTATGCATTATTACAACGAAGAAGATTTGAGCCGGTTCGGCGAAGTCGGGCGCGCGCGTCCCGATTTGTTTGAAAAATTTATGGCTTGGTATCAGGCTTGCCAGGAAGAAGGCGCGCTCTCGCGCCGGGAAAAGGCGCTTATCGGTTTAGCCGTCGCCGTGACGGTGCAATGCCCGTACTGCATCGACGCTTTCACGAATTCCGCGCTCGAAAACGGATCGAACATGGAGCAGATGACCGAAGCGATGCATCTTGCTTCGGCGATTCGCGGCGGCGCGAGTCTTGTTCACGCCGTCCAGTCGCACAACGCGCACGACAAGGTTTCAATGTAATGACGATTCGGCTTCCGGTTATCAATAATTCGCTGCCGCCGGCGCAGTCTTCCGCCGGTTTCGACGAACAATTGGCGGCGCATAATCTCGTGCTCGAAGCCGCTGCGCCCGACACTTTGCAGGTCAACGTCGGCAAGCTCTGCAATCAAGCCTGCAAGCATTGCCACGTTGACGCAAGCCCGAAAAGAACCGAGATAATGACACGCGCGGTGGTCGAAGATTGTCTGAACGTTTTAAGAAAATATAAAATTCCGACGCTCGACATCACCGGCGGCGCGCCGGAACTCAATCCGAATTTTCGCTATTTTGTGACGGAAGCCGTAAAAACGGGCGCGAAAGTGATTGTCCGTCATAATCTGACCGTGATGTTTGAAGCCGGACAGGAAGATTTGCCCGAATTTTTTGCCGCCAACGAGGCAGAAGTGGTTTCGAGTCTGCCGTATTTTCTGCCGTCTCAGACGGACGCGCAGCGCGGCGCGGGCGTCTTCGATAAATCAATCGAAGCGCTCAAAAGATTGAACGCCGTCGGCTACGCCGCGCGCGAAAATCTGGTTTTGAATCTGGTCTACAATCCGGTCGGCGCGTTTCTGCCGCCCGCGCAGGAAGCAATCGAAAAAGATTTCAAACGTGAACTCGCGGCGCGTTACGACATTGTTTTTAATAATCTTTTCACGATTACGAATATGCCGATTGCACGTTATCTCGAATGGCTGCGGCGCTCCGGCAACGAGCACGTTTACATGCAAAAGCTCGTCGGCGCCTTTAATCCGGCGACCGTGGCGGGGCTCATGTGCCGCAACCAAATCAGCGTCGATTGGCGCGGAAATTTGTATGACTGCGATTTTAATCAGATGCTCGATTTACCGGTCGAACCACGCGCGCCGCAGACAATCGGGGATTTCGACCCCGCGCAACTGGTAGCGCGCCGAATCATCACCGGCGCGCATTGTTTCGGCTGCACCGCCGGCGCCGGTTCGAGCTGCGGCGGGGCGGTTTCACCATCAAAATCGGAGTAAATAAAATCCGGTAATATTTACCATACCCAAGATATTCAATTGTCTGAAGAGAACCATTGAAAATTAGGCATTGACTAATAGTAACTTTGCTATTATGATACCAATGCTTTATTCACCTTGCGTAATAAGAGGTCTTCCAAGATGGGTATCTTTGATACAACTGAACCCGCGGAACCTAGTTTATGGGTCAAAGCTAAGCATTTCTTCTCAGTTTTATGGGAACAAACTGTTTCGGCTGTTTGGACAAAACTGAAACGATTATTTTGGCATCTTTTCAGCAATTTCGGCTTTCGAGAAGTTGCCTACCACTTTACCTGGTCGGTTGGGAAGAATATCCAGATTATTATTCGCTCGCATTTATCCCATTTTCTTGCTTTTGTTCTGGCTATTTTAGTTTTAATCAGAGAAACTCCTGAATTTTTAGAACTATTTCACGATTTGAATAAATTCATCTGGTCTTGGCATTCCTTTATAATTTTAATCACTTTTGGGACTATTCTTGCCGCTTTATGGGAGTTACGCGGTGATAAATTAGCAACTACAGAACAAGAAAGAAGATTTATCGTTGGAGTCAGAAACCTTTTAATCGAATTGGAAAAATTCAAGGACGCGGTAAAAAGTTTATCTGATTCGGAACGCCAGGAAAAATTAAAGACTTTTACGGAAAATTTCGTCGATATTGCCAGCGGCGTTATCTGTGGAAAGAAAAAAGTTGATGTGGCGGTTTTAATTTATAATGAAAGTGATAATGAAGGTTTTCTGAATCTTTACGCCTCATCAAAAGACTCGGTATTTCCATCAGATTTTAATCTTCACCTTCCGTTACATAATATTGATGATAAAGAAAAGGGTCCTGCATTTATGGCATTTACTTCAGGATTAATTGCTCATATGCCGAATAAGACGGATAGATTCGGATTTCTGTTTAAGGAAATTTCAGGTGAAAACTATAAATTTGAACATTATATAGATGGCTGGTATTCGGTTAAACAACAATATGAAAATTATGAACAATATGAAAACTATCGTTCAATTCTTTCGGTTCCAATAAGTTCGTATATAAATCCAAATGAAAGAGAAGCTTACGGAGTTCTTAGCTTTACGACATCCTACAGAGACCCGTTTATACCGAGAGATTATATTATGGCTTTATGTCTGTCCAATCTACTTAGCCAGGCAATTGATGTCGTTAATTATCCGGTTTTACCCGAGAATTATACTATGCTTTTATGTTTGATGAATTTACTTAGTCGGGCAAATAACAAAACCGTTAGCGAAGAGCAGACTCCAACGCTAACCTAATGGAAACAAAACTAATTTTGTTTCCACAAAAAAAGAAGCATTATTAAAATGCTTCTTTTTTATCTTCTATCTGAAACTGGATAATTATTGGGAATTGAGTAGTTTTGGGTATTTTTTACTGCATTATTAAGTCGCTCAACTACAGTAAAAACGGACTCATCATCAACAATACTTCTAGTTGAAATTCTTATTGTGCGGGACTGCCCAACGGCAAATGTTTTCGGGGTTTCGTTTTCAACTTGCTCTGTGATTTCGCTTTCTTTATTTTTCATAAGCTCTCCTTGAATAATTTTCTCTTCAAGCCGTGCAATCAGATGACTACATATATTAAAAAGATGTTAAAGATCTCATTTATTCCAATTTTCAACGGTAATACTGTTTAATAATCAAATTACCGACATATGACGTTGAACAAAAAACTATTTGCCACACTCCCTACGGTGTTTTTAAACACCCGCATAATATACAACTACCATTTTAAATGCAAATTTGGCAAGTAAATTTTTTGATTCTCGCAAATATAACACAATTCATTACCATATTCAAAGAAAAATGAGATAAAAATTCTACTTTAATTATTCATCAATTTTTCAATTGTTACAACGTCTTTCGGCATTTTGAAATGAGATTGCCGTTGTTTGGGAATAAACGAAAATTAGTACCAGGAAACAATAAACGGAAATGCCTTTGCTTGTCAAGAAAACTTATTTTAAAGGCAAAATAGTAAAGCAGTCTGCTTAAGCAGACTGCCGGTCGCAAGGAAATTACTTTCGATTTCCAAACCGCAAATATTTTGGGTTTCTCAAAATTACCGGCGAAAGAGGTTGTAAACAGTCAGCGTCGTATCGAGAAAGGCGTTCAGGTTTTCTGCTTTGAAAGTCTCGTCCAAGATATAAACGAACAGGTAATTGCCGCCGCCGTCCACGCGAATTCTCGGCAGCCGCTCGAAAAAACTCAGCGCCTGCGGGTGAAAGAATTGGCGAATCGGCATTTCGTCGCGTCCCGCGAGCTTGAAGTTTTTCGAGAAGTCCGGGTGCGTGTGAAAATCGATGTCCTGCGCGCCGAACATCTCGCCGATAAAGCTGAAAAACGATTCGGGATAAAGCGCGAAAAAGGGTATCATCAGGCGCGGCGTGTGAAACGCGACGACCGTTTGTGTGTGCGTGTGCCGGTTTTTTCCGCTTCCGACAGTGTAGGTATAATCGAAAACCGAGACCGTGCCGCCGTCGTGCGGTCTTTGCAGAAGCGCGATGATGTTTCCCGAGCGGTGATTTAATATCGAGTAAGCGTGAGCGTTTTGAAAAAACTGCGGCGGCGTCGCACCCGGCACGAACGTCCAGCCGTTCTGCGCGGCGAAAAACTGCAAAGCCTGAATCCGTTTCTGCCGCTGACGGCGTCCGTAAATGACGCTCCCGACAATGAAAATAATCACGAACGCGATAAAGATGAGCGGGAAAAGCATCCAGAAAAGAGCTTCGGCGAGCCGCATATTTTGTAAAGTTAGAAAAAGGAGGGAGAAAACCGCCGGCAGTTTTCTCCCTATTAATTCGAGTTCCATCGGGCTTTACGTGAAAAAGATTAAACGCTGACCGCCGCGTCGGCTTTTGCCGAGTTCATCAATTCTTCAATCGCGTCCGCGTCTTTCGGCACTTTTGAAGTTAGGTTGACGTTTCCCGCTTCGGTGACGAGCACGTCGTCTTCGATGCGGATGCCGATGCCGCGATATTTGCCGGGCGCATTCTTATCGTCGGGCGGAATGTAGAGTCCGGGTTCGACCGTCAAGACCATGCCGGGCGCGAACGGGCGCGAGTTTTTCGCCTGCTGCTCGGTAAAATAGCGACCTGCATCGTGCACATCAAGCCCCAGATAATGACCGACGCCGTGCATGTAGTATTTCATAAACTCTTTCTTCTTAATTAAATCCTTGGTTTTGCCTTTCAGCAGTCCGAGTTTTTTCATGCCTTCGGTTAAAAGCTCGATTGACAAATCCTGTCGCCGTTTGACGGTGTTGCCCTTTTTGGTCGCTTCGATGCATTCCATCTGAACTTCCAGAACGACGTCGTAAACTTCGCGCTGCGCCTTTGAAAATCGTCCGTTGACCGGAAACGTGCGCGTGATGTCCGAGGCGTAGCCTTTGTATTCGCAGCCCGCATCAATCAACAATAAATCGCCGTCTTTGAGCAGCGCGTTGTTTTCGACGTAATGCAGAATCGTCGCGTTGTCGCCGCCGCCGATGATGGAATTGTAAGCGACGCCCGAAGCGCCCGACCTTCTAAAATGATGTTCGATTAAGGCTTCGATCTGCGATTCGTTCATGCCGGGGCGCGCCGTCTGCATCGCAAGGACGTGCGCCTGTGCGGCAATGTCCGCCGAGCGCTGCATGAATTCGACTTCTTCCGGTGTTTTATGGAGCCGCATTTCGCCTAAAATAATCGTCGGGTCAACAATCGTGTGCGGCGGATAAGCGGTTTTTAATCTTCTGAAACGCTGTCCTGAAAGATACTGAATAATCGTCTGGTCGAGTTTCGGGTCAACGCCGAAACGGTAGAAGAGTTTTTCCGTGCCGTTTAGAAGTTTCGCCATTTCCGACTCGAATTTCTCAACCGGAAAGGCTTTATCCGCGCCGTAATTTTTCTTCGCGCCTTCGGTGCCTTCGCGGCGTCCGTACCACGTTTCCATCAGCGGGTCGCGCGGGCGGACAAAAAGCGTGAACGGCGATTTTTTGCTGCCGGGCGCGATGACGGCAATCGCGTCGGGTTCGGGAAATCCGGTCAAGTAATAAAAATCGGGGTCTTGATGAAACTTAAATTCCGTGTCGTAGCTGCGCGTCTGTTCGTGCGCCGCCGGGATTATGGCAACGGCGTCCTTGCCGATTTGCTCCATAAAATCTTTCAGTTGTTTTCGCATAAATTCTCCTAGCAACGAGTTTATCGCAAGCGCCCGTGAAAGAAAAATTAACGCACCGCCGCAAAGCCGTCAAGGCGCAAAGATTTTAATTATAAAAATCTCTGTGCCTCTGCGCCTGCGCGTCTGTGCGTTAAAAAATATCCTGCAAAATCTCCCGGACAGCGCGTTCCAAATTACATTGAAACTGTTATAATTCCCAAAATTTTACCCGAAACGGAGAAAAGACAATGAAAAGAATTTTTAGTTTGTGCCTGCTGGCGGCTTGTTTTTCGATTGCGGCTTTTGCCGACGTGCGTCTTCCGGACACGCCCAAACCGACGCCCGCGCCCAAAGCGAAAACGGTGATTGATACGAATTTTCGCATCAACATTCAAAAAGAGGCAAAAGAGGCGCGTCTTTTGATTCCGAAAGACCAGATAAAACAGCTTCGTGCGCAACTCGACGGACTCGACGACGGCGGCGCAAACAACACGGCTTTCCTGCAGCGCATCACGCGCGGGCAGACGATTATCAGCGGCTTGTTTTTAAGTCTCGCGCTCGTCTTCGGCGGCGTATGGTTTGCGCGAACCCGCAAAAATGCTCCGAAACCGAATAGAGCTTTAATCGCCGGCGCTGTTTTGTTTTTGGGCGGCTCATTTGCGACGTTCGTTTTCGCCAACGCCGGTCCGCCGCCCGAAGCCCGGACCATCACCGGAAAAATGTTCACGCCCGCCGTGCATATGTACAAGTTCGGCTACGGCAAAGTTAAGGTCGAAGCGTCGGACGACGACGAAATCGAGCTGATTGTGCCCGATGTCGCGGACGACAAAAAGGAATAAATAGGGAAAAAGGGAAAAGTGAAAAAGGTGAAAAGGGGAAAAGTTAATTTTGTCTATAATCAACCAGCTTTTTCCCTATTCACTTTTTCCCTTTAAAGAAAATGCAGGAGATTCAAAGAGCAAAGTTTGAAATCACTTCGGCGCAAATCTTCGCGCTTGCCTTTCTGGCGTTCTCGGCGTTGGCGGCGACGCTTATCGGCGCTTTTCCGCTGCAGGCGTCGATTATCACGATTTTTCTTTTCGCGGGCGTTCATAATTTTTCAGAGTTTCGCTATTTCACGGCGCGAATGCCCGCTCGATGGGGCAAATCCAGACTTTATTATTCAATCGGAATCGGCGGCGTGATTGTTTTAACCGCCGTTTACCTCGCGATTTATTTCGGCAGCGGAAACTGGTTGTGGAGCGCCGCGAACTGGCAGGCGGCGGTTTCCGCGTGGAACACCGGGTTTGTTCTGTGGGTCGGCGTTTTGTTTTACCTGCGCGGTCGGCAAAAACCGAAAGCGGATTGGGGCTGGGCGTTTCCGGCGGCGTTTCTGCTGGCGGCTTTCGTCTGGCTCGCGCCCCAGTATTTCAGCCTCGCGCTCGTTTACCTGCACCCGTTCGTCGCGCTTTGGTTTCTTGAACGACAGATTCGCCGGACGCGTAAAAATTGGCTGAAAAGCTATCATTTTTGTCTCGCGACGATTCCTGTTTTTGTCGCCGGTTTGTATTTGCTTTTCGCCGGCGCGCCCGATTTATCAAACGAAACCAATCTTTTTTGGCGTATTACCGAGCACGCCGGCAGCACGGTTTTTCCTTCGCTGTCGAGCCATTTTCTCGTCGCGACGCACGTTTTTCTGGAAACGATTCATTACACGGTTTGGATTCTGCTGATTCCGCTCGCTGACCGGCGCGCGATTCCGTGGCGCGTGCGCGAAATCCCGCTCGCCGCCAATCCGAAAGGTTTCCCGAAAATCGTTTTCGGCGTTCTAGCTTTGAGTCTCGTACTCGTTTTTGCGCTGTGGTTCGGGTTTTCGGTTGATTACGCCGCGACGCGCGACGTTTATTTTGCTTTCGCTATCGCTCACGTTTTAGCCGAATTTCCGTTTCTCGTAAAAATGCTTTAATCAACGGACAATTGACGTTGGAAAATAAATTGTTGATTGTCAGTTGTCCACTAAAAAAATGTTTTTTTTTGACGAACCTGCTATCGAAGTTGTGAAAAACGCGCCGCTCGACCGTTTGTGGCTTTTTCTTCCCGTCGGTTATCTGACGACGATTTTAATTGAAACGCCGGTTTTGATTTTCGGGCTCTCGCCGCGCCTTTCGCTCAAACAAAAACTGCTTTGCGGCATCTGGCTGACCGCCTGCACTTACCCGATTGTCGTGCTCGTTCTGCCCGCTATTTTTCAGGATTATTCAAATAATCCGTATTATTTGCCGGTCGCCGAAACGTTCGCGCCCGCGGGAGAATGCTTCTTTTTCTGGCTCGCGTTTCGCGCCTCCGATTTGCTGGAAACGCGCGATTGGATTCGCTCGTTTATCGCGATTGTCCTCGCCAACCTCGCGTCATTCGGAATCGGCGAAATTTTGAATTATTATTATTGGTTCGGCTGGTTTAATTAGCCGGAACCCAAAACAGATGCAACCGACGGCAAAGACCAAAGACCGACAACCGACAACCGACAACCAAACGCTCCGCGTGACCGAAATTTTTCTTTCCGTCCAGGGCGAATCTTCACACGCCGGGCGACCGTGCGCGTTTGTCCGCCTGACGGGCTGCCCGATGCGCTGCGTGTGGTGCGATTCGGAATACACGTTCACGGGCGGCGAGCGAATGACTTTCGACGAAATCTTTGCGCGGCTCGAAGATTTCGGCTGTAAATTGGTCGAAGTCACCGGCGGCGAACCGCTCGCGCAGAAAAGCGTCTTTCCTTTTATTACGGCACTTTTAGACAAAGGCTTTGAAGTCTTAATCGAAACCGGCGGCTATGTTTCGACCGAAAAAGTTGACCGGCGCGCAAAAGTGATTTTAGACGTCAAATGTCCCGCGTCGGGCGAGAGCGAAAGAAATCAGTGGGCGAATTTAGAACGCTTAAATCCCGAACGGGACGAAGTAAAATTCGTCGTCGCCGATTTAGCGGACTGGAATTTTGCGCGTGGGGTTATCGAAAAATACGATTTACAAACGCGCGCCCGGGAGATTTTAATCTCGCCGGTTTTCGGCATCGAAAATTTGCCGGAAATCGCCGAAGCTGTTTCGCGCAGCGGTTTAAAGGTTCGCCTGAACCTGCAATTGCACAAATACATCTGGGGCGCAGACGTTCACGGAGTTTGATTGATGGATGAAATGACGGCATTTCGTTTTTTGAAAAGCCTTTGCCGGATTACAAATTCAACCTGCCGGCGCGCCGGTTATAAAGACGAAAAAGCGGCGGGCGTTATCGCTCGAATTATTCGCTCCGCTTGAGAAGGGAATTGCCGAATACACGCCGCAATTCGGCGAAGGACATTTGGGTCGCTGCGGTTTCCTGATTTAGAAGAGCAAGAGGTAAAGATTTTGTTGTCAAAATACGCAAAATCTGTGCTTAAATAAAAACTATGAAGTCGGACGCGGAAAAAATTGAGCAAATCGAAAGGATTTTGCACCAAATTACGGAATATTCCCAAAATATCAAACGAGTCGCCTAAATGAATCCGGTTGAAAAAACAGCAATTGTTTTGGTTTCGGGCGGAATGGATTCGTGCGTGACGGCGGCAATCGCCAAAGAGGAAAATGACGAAATCGCGTTTCTGCACGTCTCTTACGGTCAGCGCACCGAACGGCGCGAGCGGCAGGCGTTTAACGACATCGCCGATTTTTACGGCGTGACGCGGCGGCTCGCCGTTTCGATTGAATATCTGGCGCGCATCGGCGGCTCGTCTTTAACCGATAAATCGATCGAAGTCACGGAAGCCGACCTCGAATCAACTGAAATCCCGACTTCTTACGTGCCGTTTCGCAACGCCAATATGCTTTCGATTGCAACGAGCTGGGCGGAAGTTCTCGGCGCTCAAAAAATTTACATCGGCGCGGTTGCCGAAGACTCGTCCGGCTATCCCGACTGCCGACCGGAATTTTACGAGGCGTTTGAAAAAGCGATTGACGCGGGCACCAAACCCGGCACGAACATCGAAATCAAAACGCCGATAATTCATCTTTCAAAAGCCGACATCGTGAAAAAGGGAATTGCGCTCGACGCGCCGCTGCATCTTTCGTGGTCGTGTTACCGGAACGAAGATTTGGCTTGCGGAACGTGCGATTCGTGCGCTTTACGGCTGCGCGGATTTGCGGGCGTCGGCGGGCGTGACCCGATTGCTTACAAAGCGGCGAATTAAAGCAAAAACATCGAACGCGGGCGTTCCCCTGAATGATTTAGAAACACCACCAAAGTTTTCGATTTATTTGAGGAGAAAAAATAATAAATGAAACACGTTACGCTGATTTTCGCCCTCGGCTTAATTTTGCTGACCGGTAATGTCGACGCGCAAAAGAGGGCGACGAAATTCACGTCCGTTTACACAAATACCGGCAGCGACTGCAAAACAATCAACGGCACGAACGGCACGGACGATGCCAGCGATTGTCGCGGCGCGGGCGGCTATCGCATCAATATCTACGCTTCCGCCGCGACTCTTTCCGTTGCCGCTTCGACGCCCGACAAAAAAGAGACGCTGACGATTGCCACGCAGAACTTCGATTTCGATAACAAGCCGCACACCGTCGAATGGCGTCTGGCGAACGGCAAACCGTTTGCCGTAATTTTACGCGTCGATAAATACGGCGCGGCGGACGACGCCAATCCTTATCTCGGCAAAAAAATCGGCGAAGAGCTGGTAGTTGTCGGTCTAAAAGGCTTTGAAAATATAGATTTTAAGGTTGACGCCGGGACGCCGAGCGCGAATGCGAAAGCGCGCGGGCTGGCGGATAACGCCTATCAACAGAAGTAGAAAAACTTGCGGCTCGCCGGTTTAATTATGAAAATCTTCGCGGATAAACGAAAAAAGCGCCGCGTCGTGAATTCTGCCGCCGATAACGAGGCGTTTTCGCAGAACTCCTTCGTCGTGCGCGCCTGCCTTTTCCGCCGCTTCCGGCTCGGAATATTCTCGACCGCCGCGAGAATCTCAATCCGGTTGAGCGGCAAATCCTCAAAAGCGGCGTTTGCCGGAAGGCGCGTCGCGCGGCTCGCGATGCCGCGATTTTGCGCCGATGGGCGAACCCAGTAACCGAGATTGTAAAATTTATGCCCGGCGTTCGGTTGATTAAGCCCGATGCCGCCTAAGAATTTCTCCGCCTTCGAATCGAAAATCGCGTAACCGAATTGACTGTCGGGTCGCCAGATGTCTTCAGAGTCATGCCGGTTTTCGACGGTTTTTTCGACAAATGTGCGGCTCTCCTCCATAGTGTAATTTTCGTGACGCCACGGCATCCAGCGCGTAAACTCGCCGCCGCGCGCTTCTATCGCCGCTTCGAAAAGCATTGGAATAAACGAAGCTTCATAAGCTTTGAGCACGATTTGGCTGCCGTAAATTTCAGTCCGCATAGTTTTGAGGAATCTTCAGCCCGGTTTTGGCGCACGTAACTTTATTAACTTCAAATCTCTAAACGCCCGCGGTTTATCTTCAAGCCATTGACGTTGCCGAGCGCGGCGAAGGCGATTTTTTCGGTTTGGAAAAATTCTCGCGCCAGCTCGCGAACTTCCTCTGCCGCGACCGCTTCGATTTTCTGCAAAGTTTCTTCCAGCGGAATCTGTCTGCCGTGAACCATTTCGAGCCGCGCGAGCGTCGCGGCGCGCGCGGCGGAATCTTCGAGCCCGAGCAGAATCGACGCAACTGATTGAGCTTTCATCAATTCAAGCTCTTCGGTCGAAATTCCGTCGCGCACGACCGCGCGCAGCTCCTTGAGCGAAATGTCTAAAACTTGTTCGGTTTTGTGCGGCGAAGTCCCGGCGTAAATCTGGAAAACGCCGCAGTCCTGATACATCGCCGCGCTCGCGCCGACCGAATATGCCAAGCCTTTTTCCTCGCGCACTTTCTGCCAGAGTCTTGACGAAGTTCCGCCGCCGAGCGCGTTTGCCAGAATGTCCGCCGCATAGCGCCGCTCGTCGGTCGCCGCCGTAAACGGCGTCGCGATAATCATGTGCGCCTGTTCGAGGGTCGGGTTGCGCTTGATGACAATCGGCGCGGCAAGAATCGGTTTCTGGTCTTCGGTTAACGGTTTTTGGTCTTCGGTTTTTTGATGGAAAAACCTTTCGGCTAATTCGACGATGTGCCGGTGTTCGAGGTTTCCGGCGGCGGCGATGACGAGATTTCGGGGCGAAAAAACTTCTTCGTGAAAGGCGCGCGTTCGTTCGTGGTTAAACGAGCGAACCGTTTTCGGAGTTCCGGCGATGGACAGCCCGAGCGGATGATTCGGAAAAAGCTTTTCGTTGAAGATTTCGCCCAGATATTCTTCGGGCGCGTCTTCGGTCATCTTGATTTCTTCGATAATAACCTTCTGCTCGCGTTTTAATTCGCGTTCGTCAAAGCGCGGGTTGGCGAGCAAATCAGCCATTAAATCGAAGGCTTTTTCCAGCTCCCGGTCAACTACCTTGATGGCAAAGCCGGTTTCTTCGTGCATCGTAAAAGCATCGAGGTTGCCGCCCAAACGGTCGGTCTCAATCGCGATTTCGAGCGCCGAGCGCCGTTCGGTTCCCTTAAAAACCGCGTGTTCGATAAAGTGCGAAATTCCGTTTAATTCCGCCGGTTCGTGCCGCGCGCCGCGGCGGAAAAAAAATCCGAGCGTGACGCTGCGCACGTCCGGCATTTTGTCCGTGAGGATTGTCAAGCCGTTTTCAAATCTGGTCGTCTGTATGTTTTCTTTCATCGTGATAAGGCAAATTTACAATCTATCACGCCGCCGCTATGAGTTTAAAGCAGGCGTTTTGCCGGAGTCCAGGCGGCGGCAAAACGAGGGCGATTTATTTTGTGAAAATTGTCGCAAAGATTACCGAAAAGTTTGACAAATTTGGTTTAAAATGAGATAAATGAGTATAAGTAAGTGCTTACTAACTTAGGTTTGATGGGTTAAAAGATGAGCAAGCAGGTAGAAGAAAAGACTCCAAAGACGGACGTTTCGGCAAACGGAAACGGTAACGGAAACAGGCATGCAGAGGCGGAAATCTCAAGGGAAATCCCGATCGAAAAAGAGGAAGAGATAACAGCCGCGCGCGCGACTAACGAGCGTGAAGCCGAAGTCGCGGACGAGACCGGCGAGGCGGAAGCCCCGGCGAAAAAGAAGCGGCGCATCCCGTTGATGATTGGCGGCGCGGTGGCGTTAATCGCGATTATCGGCGGGCTGGTTTACTGGCTTTACGCGCGGCAGTACGAATCGACCGACGACGCTTTTATTGAGGGCGACGTGGTGCAAATCAGTCCGAAAGTTACGGCATACGTTGCCAAAGTTTATGTCAAAGGAAATCAGCCGGTTCACAAAGGCGATTTGCTGGTCGAACTGGACGCGCGCGATTTTGAAACGCGGCTTGAACAGGCAAAAGCGCAGCTTCGCACCGCCGAGGCGCAGAAAAATCAATCGCAGGCGAATGTCAGCTTAACGCGCAGGACGACCGAAGCGAGCCAAACGCAGGCGCGCTCGAATGTCGCGACAGCGCAGGGCAACGTCGAGCAGACGCGCGCGGCGGCAAACGCCAAACAATCGCAAATCCGGCAGGCGCAGACGGCGGTCAAAACCGCGCAGGCTGGTCTCGCACAGGCGCGGACGCAGGTTCCGCAGGCGCAGTCGAATCTCGAACTGGCGCAGCGCGAATACAACCGGCGGCTCGCGCTTTTCAATAACGGCGACATTTCGCGGCAGGCATTAGACCAGGCGACAAACGCGCTGCAAACGGCGCAGGCGCAGCTCGATGCCGCGCGCCGGCAGGTTGACGCCGCCGCATCGCGAGTCGGCGAGGCGCAGGCTGGCGTCACGACGGCGCAGGAAAATTACAGGCAATCGCAGGCGCAGGTTAATGTTACCGAGTCGCAGGTCAACGAATCGACCGGCAGATTGCAGGACGCCGAAGCCGCGCCCGAGCGCATCGCCGCGACCGAAACGCAGGTCGGAACCGCCGAAGCCTCAATCGAACAGGCGGAAGCCGCCGTGCATCAGGCGGAGCTGGATTTATCGTACACGAAAATCTATGCGCCCGAAGAAGGATTCGTAACGCGCAAGACAATCGAAGAAGGTCAGCTCGTACAGCCCGGAACGCCGATGATGGCGCTGTCGCTCTCGGACGATTTCTGGGTCGTCGCGAATTTCAAGGAAACGCAGCTTGAAAATATGCGCGTCGGTCAGCCCGTGGATATTGAAGTTGACGCTTATCCGAACGAGACTTTTCACGGTAAGATTGAAAGTTTTCAGGTCGGTACAGGCTCGCGCTTTTCGGTTCTTCCGGCGGAAAACGCGACCGGCAATTACGTCAAAGTCGTGCAGCGCGTGCCGGTCAAGATTACGTTTGATGAAAAGCCGGACGGCGTTCACCTGCTCGCGCCGGGAATGTCGGTCGAGCCGAGCGTGAAAGTTAGATAAGGACGAGTAAAAACTAATGAGTAACGCTGCAGCAATGGACGATTCGTTTCCGGCTTCCGAAACGAAAAAGGAAGCGGTCGCGCCCGCGCCGTGGAAACCGAGCTTTAACCCGTGGCTGATTGCCGCGTCGGTCATGTCGGCGACGTTTATGGAAGTGCTCGATACTTCCGTCGCCAACGTCGCGCTGCCGCATATTTCAGGCAATCTCTCGGCTTCGACCGACGAAGCGACGTGGGTTTTAACCTCTTACTTAATCGCCAACGCCATCGTCCTGCCCGCGACCGGCTGGCTGACGACCGTCTTCGGGCGCAAAAAGTTTTTAATCACCTGCATCATTATTTTCACAATCGCTTCGGCGCTCTGCGGCGCGGCGACGAATATCAATCTGCTGATTATCGCGCGCATCCTGCAGGGCGCGGGCGGCGGCGCTTTGCAGCCGATTGCGCAATCCGTTTTGCTTGAAAGCTTTCCGCCCGAAAAACGCGGTTCGGCGATGGCTCTGTACGGTTTGGGCGTCGTCGTCGCGCCGATTATCGGTCCTACCTTAGGCGGCTGGATTACGGATAATTATTCGTGGCGCTGGATTTTTTACATCAACCTGCCGATTGGAATTTTAGCGTCCGTGATGGCGCTGCGCTACGTCGAAGACCCGCCGTACATCAAAAATCAAAAGCCCGGACGCATCGATTACATCGGTTTCGGTCTGATGGCGCTGGGCTTGGCGGCGCTCGAACTCACCCTCGATTTGGGACAGCAGCGCGATTGGTTTTCGTCCCCGACGATTGTTTTTATTACGTTCGTGGCGGTTGCTTCGCTCATCGCGTTTGTCGTCTGGGAGCTTTACACGCCCGAGCCGATTGTCAATCTGCGGATTTTCTTAAACCGGAATTTCGCCGTCGGCACGATTTTGATTGCATCGGTCGGTGTCGTGCTTTATGGCTCGACGGCGCTTTTGCCGCTTTTTCTGCAAACCGTGCTCGGTTACCCGGCACTCGAAAGCGGTTTGGCGGTCAGCCCGCGCGGGCTCGGCTCGATGGTTTCGATGCTCGTCGTCGGGCGGCTTATTGGCAAGCTTGACGGGCGTTATATGATTGCGTTCGGTTTCATCGTGCTCGGGTTTTCGACGTATTATTTCACCGGAATTACGCTCGAAATCGCGCAGAGCAATATTGTTTATCCGATGATTGTCAGCGGTTTTGCGATGGGATTTGTCTTTGTTCCGCTGACGACGCTGGCGATGGGAACGCTCTCGAACGAGCAAATCAGCAACGCTTCGGGCATTTACAACCTGATGCGAAATACGGGCGGCAGCATCGGCATCGCGGCGATGACGACCTTTCTGGCGCGCGGCGTGCAGACGCATCAAGCCGCGCTCGCGCCGAATATGTCGCCGTATAATCCGGCATTTCAGGACGCGCTGCACCGCATTCAAACTTCCTTAGGCGGCGCGAGCGTCGAACAGGCGTACGGCGTGCTTTACGGGATGATGGTCAAGCAGGCGGCGATTTTATCGTATATCGACAATTTCCGGCTGCTCGCCGTATTGTGTATCCTCTGCGCACCGGCGGCGTTTTTGTTCAAGCGCGTCAAAAACGCCAAACCACCCGCCGGCGCGCATTAATAGGTAAAAAAATTAGCCACGAAAGGACACGAAAAAACACGAAAATTCTATAAAACTAATCTTTTGGTTTCGAGTCGGTCTTTTCCGAAGTTTAGGATAATGGCAAGTTTTAATTTTGTGGCTTTCAAATAATTTAAGGTTTGGGCTTTATGAACTTCGGCGATGTGGTCTTGTGATTTCAGCTCTAAAATTATGCTGTCTTCAACAAGAATATCCGCAATATAGTCACCCACTGTCTGACCGTGAAAATAAACTTTTATCGGAACTTGCTGTTCAGCCTTAATTCCATTTTCTTTGAGCAAAACCATTAGGGAATTTTCATAAACCTTTTCTAAAAACCCATAGCCGAGTTCCTTGCGAACTTCAATTGCCAAACCAACAATTTTATATGAAAGGTCTTTAAAGATAATTTTATCTTCCATAAGATTTTATTTTTTAGCTACGAAAAAAACACGAAATTTCACGAAAGATTTTTATAAAAAATTTGTTTTTTGTTTTTTTCGTGTTCTTTCGTGTTTTTCGTGGCTAATTTCCTAATTTCCCAACGCATTAAATAACAGCGGAAAGGTCGCCCGTGATTGACCGCGATATTGCGGGCGAAAGCCGAACAGCACGACTTTGCCTTTGCCGATTTTGAATTCGACGAGCGCGGCTTTGCCGGCAATTTTTTCAGCGCCCAAAGCCCAGCCGGAAAGCAGAATCTCGCTCGCGTTTTTCGGGTACGACGCGATTATACGAGCGTTGGTCATGTCGGTAATCTCGAACGCGGGCGAGTTTTCAAACCACGCGATAGATTTTTCGGGCATGTCCTTGGCAATCGGGTGCGTCGTGTCTATTTCGGTTCTGAGAATCGAGCCGGGAATATAAAAATCCTTGCGCGGCAAATCTTTCGTCGCGTCGCGCGCGGGCAGATTGAACTGTTCGATGGCGAAATCCGAAGCGCGGTTGAGGAAAACCAAAGTTCCGCCGTCTTCGACAAATTTCCGCAGGTTTTTAACGCCTTCCTTGCCGACACCGCCCACAAATTCGTCGGGCATCGCGCCTTTCGCGTAGCCGTTGAGGATTTGATTCGGCGATTGGTCAGGGAAGACGATTGTATTGGTTTTTCTCCAAAGATTATCCTTTCTTATTCCTTTATCGAAAACAGTTTGATATTCAAAATCTTCACGCGAAAGTTTTTCGATTTCGGATTCAAAGTTATCAAAAATCCAACGAGTCCAGCCTTCGTCCATAGAAGGAATGTGAGATTTGTAGAGTAAAACCGGACGCGGCATATTACTGCCAACCGTGCTTCCCACGCCTAAGCCGATTCCTTGAACAAGCGACTTAGGAAATGTAAAGGGCTGTCTAACCGTTATGATTTTCGTGATGCCCGAAAGGAGCGCGAGATTATGCGCCGTAACATCATAAGGCGGAATCGGCTGACCTTTTTCATCGAGCAAATCGGGATATTTTTGCAGTTCAATCATCGCCTTCGCAAAATTTGCATAAGGCTGGTTCATTAAAATAAAGGGCGTCAAGTCGGGGTATTCTTCGCCATTGATTTTAAATTTTTTGACATATTTGACTTCTACGCCGCCTCTTTCTAAAGCCGATAAGAATTTCAAGTAATTATCATTTGCATCTTTAGAAATAATATACGCCTGAAGTTCGCCTCGTTGTCGCGGTCGAACGGCTTCCTTGCCAATCTTATAAAATCTCGCTAACCATTTTTCGCGGTTGTCGGACGCGTGTTTGAGTAATAAAAACGCCGCCGAGGTCATGTAGTTGGTGATGTCGCCGATGCGCCATTCGCCGCCTTTCCAGACAGGCGCGAAGTTCGGCGTTTCTTTTTTCGGGTCGTAGCCTAAACCGGGTCGCAAATCTTCAAATTTAACCGTGATTGGCGTGGCGAGACGCGCCGAAGCGGTTTCGCTTAAAATGCGGACGCCGCCGTGATAGTGCGAATAGGCGCGCGAGGGCGTCCACGCGTCGTAGGTCGAATCGGTTGTGATGCCTTGAAAACCCTTTTCGCGCATTTGCTGCGCCATATAATTTCCGAGTTCCGTGTAACCTTCGATTAATTCTTTCGGCACGTTCGGTTCGACCGGCTGCATATAAGGCGGCAGGAAAAGCCGCGAGCCGTTTGCGCCTTGCTGGTGAATGTCGTGGACGATTTGCGGGTGCCATTCGTTGTGGATTTTATCGACCGCGAGCTGCGTTTCGACCTGCGTGAACGCGTACCAGTCGCGGTTGTCGTCGTGCCCGACGTATTTGTGATAAAGCTCGGGCGGGTCTGTTCCCTCGAACGGCGTGCCGAGAGTTTTGTCGTACCAATTTTTGATGATGTCCACGCCGTCGGGGTTGAGCGATGGCACGAGCAGGATAATCGTATTCTCCAAAATCGCACGGGTTTCGACGTCCGCCGCGTTCGCTAATCGTTCGGCGATGAGCATTGACGAAAGGTAGCTTCCGACCTCGTTCGAGTGAACGCCGCAGGTTATCAGCACAATCGTTTTGCCCTGTTTGATTAACGCCCGCGCCGCTTTGTCGTTCGATTTAATGAGTCGCGGGTCGGCGAGCTTTTGCTGAATCGCCTTGTAAAACGCCAGCCGTTTCAGATTTGCCGGAGAGGAAATCGTCGCGTAAACGAACGGCGCACTCATCGTCGTTTTACCGATTTCGGCAAACTGCACGCGGTCGGAAGCGGCGTCGAGGCGTTTGAAATATTCGACCGTCTGCGCCCAGCTTGCCAGTTTTCTATCGTCGCCGGGCGTAAAGCCGAGAACGTCGCGCGGCGCGGGAATTTTTGTCTGGGCAATAATTGATAAAGCGAGAAGCAGAATTATCCCGCCAAGGCGCAAAGGCGCGAAGAAAGAAGTTTTGTTTGTCATTTAATTTATAAGAAGCTCCGTTGGGCTGTTGAAGATTTTAGCCGATTTTCTGTGTTTATTGAAATATTTGGTGACTTCGGCAGCGAAAACATCGTTTCTTCAAACGATTTTCGGCGCTCCGCCGAGTGCCATATGCCTTCTTCACGCGAGCCGGCTGAACTCATCAAAACTCCGGATGAATTCATTAACACGGCGGTCTGACTCATCAATAAGTCGGACGAACTCTTCTCTATGCCAAAAGCGAATTCTTAAATCATTCTGCGAAAGCCGATTATTTGTCTTAAAACGCAAAGATTTAATGTCGTAATTCGTGTGCGGCGGCATCTTAAATGTTAGTTTCCTTGCTTATTTAATTGAGGCAATATAAATTTAACGTAAGATTTCTATTCAAAAACTCTTCCTTTTGAACATATAAAAATTTGGAGGTTCTTATTTTTCCGATATGGCAAACAAAAATCCATTTCTCGAAAATTTTCGCCCGTATATTCCCGACGCGGCTCGGATCCGCGAGCTAACGCCGCTGCCGCTGATTGTCGGCACGATTTTAGGGATTATCTTCGGCGCTTCGTCGCTCTATCTGGTTCTGAAAACCGGTTTGACCGTCTCGGCTTCGATTCCGGTCGCGGTTATTGCTATCACTTTGTTTCGCCTGCTTTCGAAATTCGGGATGAAAGACGCGACGATTTTAGAAAGCAACGTGATGCAGACTGCCGGAAGCGCGGGCGAATCAATCGCGTTCGGAATCGGCGTGACGATGCCCGCGATTTTGATTCTCGGGTTTGATTTGGAGATTACCCGCGTAATGCTGGTGGCGGTGCTCGGCGGACTTTTGGGGATTTTGATGATGATTCCGCTGCGGCGTGCCTTGATTAAAGACCAGCACGGCTTTCTGAAATACCCGGAAGGCACGGCTTGCGCCGAAGTTTTAAAGGCGGGCGCGTCGCGTGAATCGCGCGAGGCTTCGCATGAAGGCGACACTGCCGAAAGCGACGACGCGGCGCTGCAGGGCGGAAAAATCATCACCATCGGTTTTACCATCGGTTTTATATACAAATCGGTAATGGACGTTTTCAGCTTCTGGAAGGGAGAACCGGAACACGAATTGAGCGACGAAACCTTAAAAGGCGGCTCGGTCGCGCTCGAAAACAATCCCGCGCTGTTAGGCGTCGGCTACATCATCGGACCGTTTATTTCCTCGATTATGATGGCGGGCGGCGTTTTGTCGTATCTCGTCTTGATTCCGATGATTAAGTTTTTCGGCGAAACT
>DASWRC010000089.1:0-27631 GCA_036403375.1 Pyrinomonadaceae bacterium | reverse complement strand
TAACTTATTAATCAAATATTTATATGTCAGAACAGCCAAATATCGAAAACACGGAAAAACTTCGCAACGCCGCGATTCGCCTGACGATGATGCCGCGTGACACGAATGCGCACGGGACGATTTTCGGCGGCGTGATTTTAAGCTATATCGACGTGGCGGGCGGCGTCGAAGCCGTGCGCCACACGGGACACGACCGTTTCGTGACGGTCGCGATGAAGGAAGTCATCTTTCACGAACCCGTCTATGTCGGCGATTTGGTCAGTTTTTACGCGACGACGACGCGGCTCGGCAGCACTTCAATCACGATAAAAGTCATCGTCGAAGCCGAACGCTTCGGCTCGCGCGGTAAGTCCGTGCGCGTGACGGATGCAGAAGTCGTCTATGTCGCCGTCAGCCAAAACCGCGAAAAAGTAAAAATTGGAAAAGAGTGAGGCGAGCAAATGGCACAAAGAAAACAACCGGAAGGCAAATGTTATTTTTGCGGTGAAATATTAACCAGACGCAAACTTTTCAACCATTTGGAAAAATGCGCGCAAAGGCGCTCCACAATCGAAGCGGCTGAAACCAGTCGCCGCGACACGGAAAAACTTTTTCATCTGCGGGCAAAATTTCCCTACGGCACGGAGTTTTGGCTGGATTTGGAAGTCAATGGTTCGGCGACCTTAAAAGATTTGGATTACTATTTTCGGGAAATCTGGCTCGAATGCTGCGGTCATTTAAGCGAATTTTCGGCAGGTGATTTTTTCGCCGGTGAAATTTCGATGAAAAAGAAAATCGCCGATGTTTTCGCCAGGGAGCCCGCACTTTTTCATTCTTACGATTTTGGTTCGACAACCGAAACAATGGTCGAGAAAATTGCGGTCAGAGAAGGCAAGCCATTAACAAAACACCCGATATTTTTAATGTCGCGGAACATTTTGGAAGAGGCGAAATGTTTTGAATGTGACAAGGCTGCGGAGTATTTCTGCGCCGCCTGTCTTTACGAAAATGAGGGCGACGGGATGCTTTGCGAAACACACGCCGAAGATCATCCGCACGCAGACGATTACGGCGACCCATCGCCGCTTGTCAATTCGCCTCGCGTCGGAGTTTGTGGTTACGAAGGTCCTGCCGAACCTCCATATTAAGAAATAAATGCATACCTGGAAGTTAGAAATCGAATACGAAGGAACGCGCTTTCGCGGCTGGCAGATTCAGCACAACGCGAAAACCGTGCAGGGCGAGATGATGGAGGCGGCGCGGCAGCTTTTTTCTACGCGCGTCGAAATCGGCGGCTCGGGCAGAACCGACGCGGGCGTTCACGCGCTGTCGCAAATCGCGCATCTGAAAGCGCCCGAATTAAAGACGAATCTCACGCCGCGCCAGCTTCAGCACGGGTTTAACGACATTCTGCCGCACGACATCAACATCAAAAAAGTGTCGAATGCGCCCGAAAACTTCGACGCCCGCAAACACGCCGTCGAGCGTTATTACCTTTATCAAATCTCGACGCGCCGGACGGCGTTTGCGAAAAATTTCGTTTGGTGGATAAAGGACAATCTCGACCCGAAAGCGATGCAGACCGCCGCCGAAATGCTCGTCGGTCGCCATAATTTCGAATCGTTCTGCGAAATAGACGAAGTTAAAAGGCTGTCAAAGGCGTCAACGATTGTTCACGTCCGGCACGCCGAAGTTTTCACTGACGACGATTTGATTTGCTTCCGCATCGGCGCGAGCCATTTTTTATGGAAAATGGTGCGCCGCATCGTCGGAATGCTGGCGGAAATCGGACGCGGGAACCTGACTTACGACAGTTTTCAGAGAATGCTGAAGTTTCCGACAAACGCGCCTGCCCAATTTACCGCGCCGCCGTCGGGGCTTTTTCTCGAAAAGGTTTTATACAAAGGCGACACGCCGCCGACGGAGAGAAAATCACTTCTTTTCCTTTGATTTTTCCGATGCGGCTTTTCTCAGTTTTTCTAAAATATTGTGGCGGACGTCGCTGATTGTGGAATTGATTCTTTCGTATTTTACGCCGCCTTCGGATTCTTTTCTTTCGAGATAAATGATTTGCCTGCCTAAATCTTCGGCGCGCGCCGGGCGGTATAAAAGGTCTGATTTGAATTCGATTTCCTGCCCGGCTTTGAGCGTGCCTTTGAAAACTTCGATAACTTTGGCTTTCAAGACGAAGGCATCGATGCTGATGTCGTCCGTCGCGGGCTTGAAGCTCGTCACATCGGCATAAACGACGGCGCTCGATTCGTCAAAATCCTTTTTGACGCCTTCGCGCGAGTACGGCTCGTCCTCGTCCGTTTCGTCAATCAACGCTTCCGGGTCCACGATTTTTCGCATTGTTTCGAGCGCTGCCGCGGAACGCGTCGAATTTTCAATTGTCCCGAAGTGTGGTTTCTTGTCCGTGTAATTGTCGCTCTCGACGAGAAAAACGATATGCTCGCCGAGCAGCCAGTCCTTACTGCGATAATCGGCGTCGGTCGTCGTGTAAAATTCAAAGTCGCCTTTTTTTATCTTGCCCTTGAAAACTTCTTTAACTTCGGCTTTCAAAAGATACAGGCAATATCCGCCGCCGGTATCTTGTTCGCAGCCGCCATCGCCGATTTGGTCCTCCAGCCGGCGGCTTAAAACGTTGACGTAAAGCACCGCGTCGGAAACTTTTAAGTCGCTTCTGAGTCCGCCTGCGCAGGTATAGCCGTCTTCCTTCGACGGGCTGTTTTCCGCCGGATTTTCGTTTTGACCCGCGACCGGTTTCAAAAGCGTAAATGACAAAAACAAAGCGATTGAAAAAACGGCGGCGAACAGGATTTTTTGCATAATGAAGGTAGACGCTTTAAATCGACGCTACTTGCCATTTTCCTGCAATTTATGCCAAAGTCAAAATATTAAGTTTTACGAAAAAAATAATTCCAGGAGTCTTTTGAAAAAATGCCGAAAATTACTGCGGAAACTGCCGCCGGACAACTTGCTTTTGAAGTCGGAGAGGGACGCAAACTCGTTCTGTGTCTGGAAGATAACGGCGTCGATATTCTTCATCGCTGCGGCGGAAATGCGCGCTGCACGACGTGCCGCGTCGAGGTTTTAGGCGGCGACCCGGGCGAAATCGATGAACCCGAACGCGCGATTTTAGCGACCAAAACGGATTTGGGCGACCACACGCGTCTTTCGTGTCAGGTGCGCGTGATTGACGACCTGCATGTCAGAGTTATCAATCAGGCGAGCGTTAAAGGAATCGAGCCGGGCAACCGACCGGAGGAATAATGCAAAATTAACAAGGCGAAATCAGAATGGTTTTGCCTCTGCAATTTTAGAACAAGGAGAGGAAAAATAAATGTTTGAAAATTTGAAAGAAATGAATTTTGAAGTTGCCGAAGCGCACTGCGACGGTCCGTGCGGAGTTTACGACCCGGCGCAGGCGCGCGTCGAAGCGGAATCGGTTTTGCAGTTAACCAAGAAAATTCTGGATTTAAAGCGTCCCGAAGGCGACGATGCGGCGGCGCACGCCGCTTATCAAAACACTTTGACGCGTTTTATCACAATTAAGGAAACGCGCGCCGATTTGGCAAAGCATCATCTGCTCGTGCTCTGGACGGATTATTTCAAGCCCGCGCACCTGGAAAAATACCCCGAGCTGCACGAGCTTTTCTGGAAAGCGGCAAAAACCTGTTCGTTCTGCAAACAGGAAGTCAGCCTCCAGCACTGCGAAGAGTTAATGGGCGCAATCAAGCGCGTCCACGAAATTTTCTGGGAAACGAAAGGCAAAGACGTGGCGTGGTACACGGCAAGCTAATTTGAAGGATGAAGGATGCGGGATGAGGGATGAATAATCTCTCATCCTTTTTTATTTTCGATGGAAAACAGGTTGCCGGAAGCGGATTGGTTGGACGAAATCGCTTATGTCGGGGGCGGGCGCGAGATTTTTCGCGTCGAGGGCGATTCGATGCTGCCCGCACTTCGCGGCGGCGATTTGGTTTTGATAAACCCGCGCGCCGATTTTGAAATCGGCGACATCGTGCTTGCCCGGCATCCCTTCAAACAAAGCGTCAAAATCATCAAACGGATTGCCGAAATCCTGCCCGGCGAAAGATATATTCTGCTCGGCGACAATCCCGCGGAAAGCTCGGACAGCCGGCAATTCGGCGCGATTGCGGCAAAAGACATTCTCGGCAGGGCGGAAGCGAAGATTAAACCCGAATCATAAGAAATTAGCCGCGAATGCTCCGAATTTCACAAATAAAAACTAAAAACTTATTCGTGCTATTCGTGTTTATTCGTGGCTAATTTCTTCAATGATTCCGGTAGCGTTTTTCGCCCGCTTTTATTTCCGCTTCCAGACGATTTTGCGGCGGCGGGAGTGGGCAGGTGGCAAACGACGTAAAAGCGCACGGCGGATTTTCGGACTTGTTAAAATCCAAAATCACTTTGCCGTCTTCCGCACGTTTCGCGTAGAGAAAACGTCCCGCGCCGTAGGTTTCGGCGCGGCTCGTCGCGTCGCGGAAAATTATGAAAAGCTCGTCCGAATCATCTTCCAGAACCGGTTCGAGCGCGTATTTTTTGCCGTTCAGCCGGAAGCGTAAAACGCCCGGACTCTTCATCTTGAAATTGCCGCCGAGAACGTTCGGAATCAAAACTTCTTTCGGCTCGGGAAAAGCCTCGAATTTTGCCTTGACCTTATATTTTTCGTTAACCGGAAACCATTTTAAGCCCGAAAACCCGGTGCGCTCGCGGCTGTTTTTATCTTTCAGACGGATGCCGAAACGGTCTTCGCGCTTGATTAAATAAAACGTCTGACTACCGGTTTGAATGACGAGCGGCTTGCCTTGCGCGTCCGATGTCAGCTCGATTTCGCTGAATTGTTTGCCGTCAGCCAAAGCCTCGACGCCCGGTTCGATTTTCAAAACGGCTTTTCCGTCCTGAAAATCAATCGTGCCGAATTTTCCCTGTCTAAAGTTTTCCGTCAGTTCGATATCGTAGCCCGAACCCGCGCCGATGGTGTTAACGCCGGCTTTCAGCCAGAAAAGTCCGGCGACCGTCAACCAGCCGGTTTCTTTCTTTAATTCCGTTTCATGGTCGGCGCGCCACTTTTCGATTTCGGCTTGATAATTGGTCTGCGCGTGTGTCAAAGCCGGAAAAATAAACAGCGCGACGAGAAAAATTAAAACCTTGTACTTCATAATAAAACCAAATTTTTTAACGCCGGAAAGACGCGAAGTTTCTAAAAAAAGATAAAGAATAGAAGGCTGCCGTAAGACTATTTTAAAATTTTATTTAACTGCCCTGCGTCTTTACCGCTTCGTCCCTTTCCGGCGTTAAATCTATTACCGCTTCGGAAAAGCGTTCCATTTCTTCAAGCTGCGGGCTTGACTGCAAAAGCAATAAACCGACACCGGCTTTTTCAAATTCGGCGACGCGGGTCGCAACCTGTTCGGGCGTTCCGATTAATCCCGAACGCAAACCGCGATTTGAAACCGAGTAATCTTCGAGCGAAACCTGCTGTTCTAATTTCGTGTTCGCGAGCCAATCCTGAAAATTAGCGTAACCGGCTGCCGATTGTTTGACGTTTGTAATGCGCGCGACTTCACGCCGGGCGGCTTCTTCCGTTTCGCGGACAATCGCGTATCCGGCGACGCCGTAAACAAGCGAAGGAAGCCCGAGCCGTTCGCGGCGGCGCTCCATATCGTCGATTTTTTCTTTGACTTTTTCCGGCGGGTCGCCGTGCATGACGTACGCATCGCATTGCCGCGCGATTGTTTCTTTCGCTTTTTCCGATTCGCCGCCCGCGTAAATCACCGGCTTTTTAATTGGTTTCGGCTGCAAAACCGTGTCTTCCACGCGGTAATATTTGCCGGAATAAGAAAAATGGTCTTCTTTCCACATCCGGTCGAGGATTTCGAGCCATTCCGCGGTGCGCGCGTAGCGGTCGTCGTGCTCGTCAAACTGCACGCCGTATTTGCGCGCTTCACTCGCCCACCACGACGAAACGACATTCAGGCTTAAACGTCCGCCGCCGCCAATCCGGTCGATATTCGCGGCTTGTTTGGCAAGCAGCGCCGGATTATGAAAAGTCGGGCGCACGGCAACCATTAATTCGAGCCTTTCGGTCACGGCAGTCAGCGCCGCGGCGGTTGACCACGCATCGAGCGACGGCGCATCGACGCCTTTAATATCGTTCAAATTGAGTTCCGCGACGAGCGACAAATCGAAACCGATTTCTTCGCTTCTTTGAGCGAGCTTTTTGACATAATTCCAGCTCGCCTCCATCTGCTCGTCTTCAACGTTTCTCAGCCAACCGCCGAAAACCGGCATCCAGTATCCGTATCGCATTTTTCTAATTCCTTCTCTAAAAAATCGACTAAATTCTCGTGCGGATTAAATCCGACAATGTTTTCCGCGTCGGCGACGAAATTCGACAGCGCGTTGATGTCGTAAAACAGACTGTCGCCGGTTCGTTCGTCCGTCAGATATTCGACGCCGCCGACATCGATTTTTCCGGCGGCGACAATCCGCTCGACCGTTTCGATAATTTCCGGCGGCGGCGTGAAAGCTTCAATTTTCAAGCCCGTTTTCGGCGCGTCCGTCAAACAGATTTCGGCGGCGGATTGGTTTTCGGTCTGGCAGACTTCCGCCGGGCAGAGATTGAAATTTTCGCCCTGCGGATAGATTTTCAAGGCGTACAAAAATTTGCCGCCTAAAGTCTCGACGCGGTTGATGTGTCCGCCTGCTTTCGGCACGAATTCCTGCACGAGCGCGGTCGAATCGATTCCCAAATCAACCGGATTTTCATCTGCCGCCGCTTTAAGTTCTTCCAAAGAATCGAATTTCACAATCCCTGCGCCGCGCCCGCCGATATTCGGTTTGACGATTACCGGAAACTGCAAATCTTCGGTCGCCGCGATGATTTGACTGACCGAGTTAACGACGCGCGTTTTCGGGAATTTAACGCCGAGCGACGCGAAAAGCGCCGACTGCAGGGCTTTGGAAATTTCAATCTGAAAAGCCTCGTAGCCGTTGATGACGCGCACGCCCGCGCCTTCCAGACTTGCCAGCAGCGCGCGCGTGTAAAAAATCGCGTTGCCGTGACCGCGCAAGTAGGCGGACGCGCTCATCCGGTTGAAGAAAAGCGGATATTTCAGAACGTTCGCCGGATTATATGAATGATTTGCGGCATCTATTTTTTCGTAAGGCAGCCCGCGCTCGTCCAAAGCCGCAAAAAGCGGGCGAAACCATTCGGGATGTTCAAAAAAGATTCCGATTGTCTGGCTCATATTTTTAATATTTCGGAACGCGCGGGTCGATTTCGTCAGACCACGCGAGGATTCCGCCTTTGAGATTTAATAATTTACCCTTGTAACCCGATTCCTGAAGCGCTCGTATCGCCTTGCCGCTGCGGACGCCGCTTTTGCAATGAATGATTGCGGTGCGCGACGAATCGATTTCTTTCGCCCGCCGGACGACCTCAGACAGCGGAATAAGTTTCGTATTCGGAATCCGCGCAATTTCGAATTCGTGCGGCTCGCGCACGTCGATGACCTGCGTTTCCGGGTTGTTTTTGAGCTGCTCACTTAGTTCCGACACGGTAATTTCTTCCAAAACATCTTCTTTAACCGGCAGGTTCAGACCGCAAAATTCTTCGTAATCAATCAGTTCTTTGATTGTCGGGTCGGTTCCGCAAATCGGGCAGGCTGGATTTTTCTTGAGTTTAAGCTCGCGAAAACGCATTTTCCAGGCGTCGAAAAGCAAAAGCCGATTGAGCAGAATTCCTTCCGCGCCGAGGATTACCTTGATGACCTCGTTTGCCTGAATCGTGCCGACAATGCCGGGCAAAACGCCGAGCACGCCGCCTTCGGCGCACGACGGAACAAGTCCGGGCGGCGGCGGTTCGGGATAAAGGCAGCGATAACACGCGCCTTTTTCAGCCCAGAAAACGCTCGCCTGACCTTCAAAGCGAAAAATCGAGCCGTAAACGTTCGGCTTTCCGGTCAGAACAGAAGCGTCGTTGACGAGATAACGCGTCGGGAAATTGTCCGTGCCGTCGACAATTACATCGAATTCGCGGAAAAATTCCAGCGCATTTTCACTCGACAAACGCGTTTCAAATGCTTCAATCTTCGTGTTCGGATTGATGTCCTGAAGGCGGTCACGAGCTGACTCGATTTTCGGTCGCCCGACGTCTTTCGTACCGTGAATGATTTGTCGCTGAAGATTCGATTCGTCAACCACGTCGAAATCCACAATGCCCAGAGTTCCGATTCCTGCCGCTGCCAGATAAAGCCCGAGCGGCGAACCCAAGCCGCCCGTGCCAATCATCAAAACACGCGCGGCTTTAAGCTTTTTTTGTCCTTCCAGACCGACTTCCGGCAAAATCAGATGGCGCGAATAGCGCGCGATTTCTTCGTTCGACAGGTTCGGCAAATCCTTTTCCGCGCGGGCTTCCGCGCCGATATTTCCGCCCGCGATTGACGGCACGATTAAGATCTCATTACCGCTTTTAACTTCCGTATCTAAACCTTCGAGGTCGCGAATGTCTTCGTCGCCAACGTAAACATTGACGAAATTCCGAAGATTTCCGCCGTCGTTGTACAGATGTTTTTTAAGCTCCGCGTGCTCGGTCGTCAATTTTTCGAGTGCCTCGCCGGCGGTCGCGGCTTCGATTTCGATTTCCGAATTGCCGCCTGCAAACTGGCGAAGCGGCGTCGGAATTACTACTGTTACTGCCATAAAATTACCTCTCCCTACTTTATGATTGCTATTGCCCGCAAACAGATGACTGAATTTTTGTTATTCTTACCCGTTGAATTTTTAAATTTTCAGTCATCTGTTTGCGAACAATTCTTTGTTTTCCGTAAAAATTTCTTCCTCGTTAAATTTCGAGCGGTCGTTTTCCATTTCCCACGCGCGCAGTTCAGCTGCTTTGCCCTGCTTGATTGAAACGATGATATAAGTCCAGACCGGCAGCGCGTGGTCTAAATCAAACTGCGACGGGATTGCCGGGTGGTCGGGATGCGAATGATAATAGCCGACCACGTCCAATCGTTTTTCACGCGCAAACCGCTCGGCACGAAGCACGTCTTTCGGCAGAATCAAAACGCGGTTGTGCTGCTGCGATTCGCTCATCGCATTTTCCATCGGCAGCAGCTCGGTGACGGTTTTCCGCCCGTCTTCAAAACGCCCGATAAGCATTCCGCCGCATTCGTACGGATAGGTTCGCTCGCCGTGCGCTTCGATTTGTTTGATATGTTCTTGCGTTAAATAAACCATCTTTCTTCAATGGAAAATGGAAAGTGAAAAATGGAAAATTTAATAGACTGCGCATCTTCCATTTTCCGTTTTCCGTTTTCCGTTTTCCGTTTTTTCAAAAGCCTGCCGAATATCGACAATTATGTCTTCAACTTCCTCGATTCCGGCGGAAACTCTGAGTAATCCTTCCGTAATTCCGAGCCGCGCGCGCTTTGCGGCTGACAATTCGCGATGCGTTGCGGTTGCCGGGTGGACGATGCCGGTAAAAATATCGCCGACGCTCGCCGCGCGCGTGCAAAGCCGCAAAGAATTCATAAACCGGTAAACAAACTCGCGCGAATCTTCCTTTAACCGCAAGCCGAGAACCGCGCCGCGAAAACCTTCGCGCAAGATTCGATTCGCGATTTTCGCGTCCGGTTCCGACGCCAGACCCGGATAAATCACCTTTTCAACCTGCGGGCAATCGAGAAAAAACTCCGCCAGGCGTTCGGCGCTGCGGCATTGTTTTTCGAGCCGCAAACCCAAAGTTTTCAATCCTCTGAGAATCGAATGCGCTTCCCACGCGCTCAAAACTCCGCCCGCCAATGTTAACGCGCCCATCAAAGCCGGACGGTCGAAATCTTCTTTTGCCACGACCACGCCGCCGGTTGCGTCGGCGTGTCCGCCCAGAAATTTCGTCGCGCTGTGAACAACGAAATCCGCGCCGAAATTTATCGGCTGGCACAGAAACGGCGTCGCAAAAGTATTATCGACAATCAGTTTCGCGCCCGCTTCGCGCGCGATAATCGCCGCGTTTTCAACGTCCAGAACTTTTAGAAGCGGATTTGAAATCGTTTCGCCCAAGATGACACGCGGGCGTAATTCCTGCGCCTGAACGCGCAAATTTTCAATGTCCGAAAAATCCGTCGTCACCGTGCGCACGCCAAACGAGCCGAAGACGGTTTTTAATAATTCGAGCGAAGCGCCGTATAAATCCTGCGAGGCAAGCACGATGGAACCGGTCGATAATTCGCAGGCGAGCAGCGCCGCGTGCAGCGCCGCCATCCCGGACGCGAACGCGAACGCGAATTTTCCGTTTTCAATTTCCGCCATCGCCTGTTCGAACGCGGCGACCGTCGGGTTGCCGTAGCGGCTGTAAACAAAACCGCTCACGTCGCCCTCGACCACGCGGTCAACGTCCTCCATGCGCTCGTAAACAAACGTCGAAGTTGCATAAATCGGCGTCGCTGCCGGAACGCCCAACGGCGCCGCGCGTCTTTCACCGGCGTGAACAAGCTGTGTCGCTATCGAAAATTCGCTCATAAAATCCCTCTTGTCCTGCATCCGCTTGCGCGGACGCCGGCGGATTAAAAACCGGCGATAAAAACGAAAAAGCTCTCGTGCTAAATAAAAGCACGAGAGCAATTAAAAAAATTCTCTTTGCAGTTGTTTAGCAGTTTTTACAGTGGAGCAAGTTAACCTTAAATCGCCACTTTCGCGCTTTCCAAAAATCGGAAAGCAATTAAAGAACTAAATAGCAATTTACAGGATTAGCCCGGAGCGTGTCAAGCTTTATTAAAACTTTTGATTTTCAAAGAACTTTTTCAATAACTAAAATTACTATTAAATTTCGTTCCAGAAATCTTCGTTTAGATATTTTCCGCCGCCGTCGCAAAGAACGGTGACAACGACCGCGTCTTCGAGTTGACGCGCCGCTTCAAGCGCGGCAAAAACGTTTGCGCCCGAGCTGACGCCGACGAATAATCCTTCTTCGCGGGCGAGGCGGCGCGTCATCGCCTGCGCGTCTTCGGTCTCGACTTCCATGTTTTTATCGGCTAAACGCGAATCGTAAATTCCCGGCACGATTGCCGTTTCAAGATGTTTTAAGCCTTCCAAACCGTGCAGCGGAGAATTTGGCTGAACCGAAATTGCCTTGAGTTCGGAGTTGAATTCTTTCAGGCGGCGCGCCGTTCCCGTAAACGTTCCGGTCGTTCCCAATCCGGCGACAAAATGCGTTACGCGCCCCTGCGTCTGCCACCAGATTTCGGGCGCGGTCGTCGCAAAATGCGCTTTCCAGTTTGCCTCGTTGTTGTATTGGTCGGGATAAAAATATTTTTCCGGGTTTTGGCGGAAAAGCTCTTTGACGAGAATCTGCGCGCCGTCCGTCCCGCTCATCGGGTCGGTTTCGATGATTTCCGCGCCGTAAAGTTTGAGGATTCGCTTGCGCGCCGCGCTCGCATTTTTCGGCAGCGCGAGCGTGACTTTATAACCGCGCGCCGCGCCGAGCATCGCATAGGCAATTCCCGTGTTGCCGCTCGTCGCGTCGAGAATCGTTTTATCGGGTGTTAATTCGCCCGTTTTTTCGCCCGCCAAAATCATCGCCAGCGCCGCGCGGTCTTTGACCGAACCGCCCGGATTCATAAATTCCGCCTTTGCGTAAACCTCAACCGACGCGGGCAAGCCCTTTGTCACCGAGCGCAGGCGAATGAGCGGCGTATTGCCGACTGCCGCTTCGAGAAAGTTTTTCGCCAGCTCTTCCGCCCGAAAATTTCTTAATACTTTTGTTTCCTTCACCGCTGTTTGCATTTTTGTTTCGTCTCTCTTTTCAAAAAGAAAACCGGTCGTGAATTTAATGTTTTAATTTCACGACCGACTGGGTTTTATTAAATTTTAGCGTTTACTTTTTTTACATTTTTATCACGCTAAATCTCAGCCGGTGCGCCCGCCAAGCGCAGTCGCAGCAGCAACAACAAATCTGATTTTCGGCTTTTGATTTTTGCATTTCTTAAATCTTTACAAAAAAGTCTACATTCTCGAATTTAGAGAATTGCACCTCATTTGTCAACCGTCTGTGAAAAATTATTCCTGCCGCTGAAAATAACTATCTTCAATCGCGGCGTCGAATTCGACGTTCTTCACGGCTAATTCAATCGTCACGACCGGCATCGAGTTTACCTGTCCCGAATTATTCGCCCGCGTCACAAACGACATGGCGGTCGGAACTAAAATCCGCGTTTCTTCGACCCCGAAATAGCCGCTTCTTTTAACCGGAAATTTGGCGTATTTATTGAAATAGATGAACGTGAAAAGCGGCATCTCGCGGACCATCGTTTTTTTAATCATACCGACTAAAAGCCCGCTGCTCCGGTCAAAGACCAGAAGCGAAGAATCTATCTTTCCGTTGATTTTTTGATTGGCGAGAACGACTATTTTCCCTTCGCTCGGTTTTTTAAGGTCTGCGACTTCGAGCGCTTCGATGGCGGTCAGCGTTTTGATGTTTTCCTTGCCGTATTCCTCGGCGATTTTATCGTTCAGAAATTCTAAGGAATCATATTCGTCCATTCCCAAGCCCAATTTTTTCGATGCAAAACCGTCGTCCGTATCCTGATAACCGGCAGGCTGATTCATCATATTCGTAAATTTCCATCCGCGCACGCCGTCAAATGCCTGTTTAAAAGCCGTGACGCTTCCCGTATCGGTATCGCTAATAAATTCGATACTGGATTTATTAGGTTTTTTGAAAACCATCTTGAATGAAAATTTTGCTCCGACCGCGTTGCGGTCCGAAAATCCGGCTGTGGTATAGCTCGGACCCGAACTTACCGAGACGTTTGTGTCGCCCTTTAAGGTGAAATTCTCGAAAATAAGAGAATTGTCGGCACCGGTCGTCTTCTCATATTTGCGAAAAACTCCGCGCGGTGAAACCTGTGTGTAAATGTAATCGAAACTGAAAAATCCGACCACGACGGCGATAATCGTGAAGACGACAAGAAGTTTCAAAGGTGAAGATTTTTTCCCGTTGGCGCAGTCGGAACATTTCGGCGTCCCGCGCGGAACCGGCGTTTGGCAGCGGAGGCAGCGCCCCTCAATGACGGGCGGCGGCTGGTAGGAATTGCCGCGCGGCGCAGGAGGGGCTTGAAACGGCGGCGCATATTCGTTTGCCGGCGCGGAAACGGTCGCCGGATACGCCGGATTGAAAGCTGTCCGCGGTGCTTGATGGAATGCGTTCGCCTCGGTTTGAGACGGATTTTGAGCGGTCGCGGATTGATTTTCGGGTGAAGTAAACGCCCGGCACGACGCGCAGATATCCTGGTCGGTAATCGCCAACACACCGCAGAAGGAACATTCGGATATTTTCATAAATTTGAAGAAAATTTGTTCGGAAAATTGAAGATTTTGAAGTTGTTGCGAGAGAATGGTCGTTAAATAGAATACTAGAATAACGCTTTGTGTGTAAAGACTTTTTTGACCTGTCGAGACAAGTGAAAAGCAAAATGATAAACTCGTAATTTGGACTCCGGATGAGCCCGATTGTAAGATTTGAAGTATATGATTGAAGAAAAAGTTTTAATCCAGAAGTTTGTCGCCCGCAAGAAAAAAGAACGCCTGCCGAAACCCGATTGGCTGCGGATACGCCTTGGCGACCCGACGAATCAGAACAAGGTTTTAAGTCTGATTGAAGGCTTGAACCTGCACACCGTCTGCCAGGAAGCGCGCTGCCCGAATATCTTCGAATGCTGGACGGACAAGACCGCGACCTTTATGCTCGGCGGCGACACATGCACGCGGCATTGCGGATTTTGCGCCGTCAATAAAGGCAAACCGATGGATTTAGACCCGCTGGAACCGACGCACGTGGCGGAAGCCGTGCAGCATTTGGGCTTGGCGCACGCCGTTATCACGAGCGTTAACCGCGACGACCTTGCGGACGGCGGTTCTCGTCACTGGGCGGAAACGATTTTGAAGGTCAGAGAGCTTAACCCCGACTGCAAAGTCGAGGTTCTGATTCCCGATTTCAACGGCGACGAGCAGGCTTTGAACAACGTGCTCGAAGCACGCCCCGATGTTCTCAATCACAACACGGAAACCATCGCGCGGCTTTACCGGCGGGTGCGTCCCGATGCGAAATACGCGCAGACTCTCGAACTGCTCGAACGCGCCGCCCGCTTTCGCGACACCGAGTTTCCCGCGATGCTCACGAAAAGCGGAATCATGGCGGGACTCGGCGAAACTTTCGAGGAAGTCGTCGAGCTGATGAAGGATTTGCGCGCGGTTTCGTGCGACATTATGACCATCGGGCAATACTTGCAGCCGTATGAAAAACGCCTGCCGGTCGAACGCTACGTGACGCCCGAAGAATTCGCCGAATGGAAGCGCGTCGGTTTATCTTTAGGCTTCAAACACGTCGAATCGTCGCCCCTCACGCGCTCGTCATATCACGCGCGCCAGCAGACCGAATCGGGCGAAGCGAATTTTGTTCAAATCGGTAAATAATCATTGCAAATATTTTTCAATCCGCGCGGCTGAATCGAAAGGTTCAGCCGTTTTGCTTGATGCCGCCAATCTTGTCGAAATTCCGCAGGGCGCAATAGCCGCGCCGTTTTAGCGCGTGGTCTGAAATAGAAATAACTCCGAAAGCGCGGTTTAACGTGGCTTGCAAAAAGGCTTAAGCCGCGAACAGCTTGAAGACCTGATTGCAAAGCTGCGTAAAAGTTACGTCAAAATTCTCGTAGAAGATAAATTCGGAAAAAATTATGAGAAATATTTGGTGTCTGCGAAACTTTGCTCTGCCGGCTCTCGTGTTTTTTTTATTAATGAATTTTGCGTTCGACGCTTTTGCGCAGGATAAAGCAAAACGGCTGCGGGTTCGGTTTCCCGCCGACTGCACGAACGATAAACCGGCGAGCGTGAAAAATTGGACTCTACAGACGAATTGCGCAGCGGCGATAGAATCCGTTCTTGCAGATTTGCCGCGCGGCGATTGTGATTACGAGCCGTATTTAAAGAAAAACAGCCTTGACGTGTTTTTGACGTACGCAACCGAAGAACGCCGGAACGCCGTCCGATTTTTTCCGCTGACGGTGAATAAATATCTGGTCGAAATCGTTTGCTCGGAAGCCGCTTATAATGTTTCAAACGTCTATTTGCTGTATGATGAAACAAGATTGCCGGCGCGCGCCCGGGTTTTGGAGTTTCCGAGTCTGGAATTCGATTACGACGAAAATACGAACACGGCGAAAACGATTAAAAACGTCTCGGTAAAAACCTTGGGCGGGCGCTGGTTTAACCGGAAAACGCGCGAACTGATAGTTTTCGTGAAAGCGCGCGGACTCGGCGACGCCGGTCGTTACGCGAGGTACTCATTCCCGAACGGCGCGCCTCGTTTAGAAGAGTTCCGCGCGAAATTTTCGTGGACCGGGCGCGGTTATAACGTGACCGACGTTATCAAATCCGCACCGCAGACCTGGAAGCGATATTATCCCTAAACCAGAGGAACGAAGAAAAAGTGAAGATTCTTGAAACCGAACGATTGATTTTGCGCGAGATTGACGCTTCGGACGATGCGTTTATGCTCGATTTGCTCAATCAGCCGTCGTTTATCAAATATATCGGCGACCGCGGCGTGCGAACTTTGGACGCGGCGCGCGAGTTTATCGAAAATCGTTACCGCGCCAGCTACGCCGCGCACGGCTACGGGCTTTACGCGGTCGATTTGAAGGACACCGGCTCGCCAATCGGAATTTGCGGCTTTGTCCGGCGCGACACGCTTCCGGACGCGGACATCGGATTTGCGTTTTTGCCGCAGTTTGAGCGACACGGCTACGCCTTCGAGTCGGCGCAGGCGGTGCTCGAATACGGCAGAGAAGTTCTGGGATTGCGGCGCGTTCTGGCAATTACCACGCCTGACAATGAAAGCTCCGGGCGGCTGCTCGGAAAACTCGGATTCCGGTTTGATGGTCTTGTTACGCTGCCCAAAGACACGGAAGAAATCAAACTATTCTCGCTCGAAATGTAGTTTGACCGTTCGTGCCGGTAATTAAATCAAACCGGCGAAAACTATTGAAGCAAAAGAAATTAGCGCGCTCGTCCTTATCTGCAAGGAGATAAAACGATTGATGAAAACTAAATTTTGCGCGCTTCGAGCGGTTTTGTGTGTGATGGTTTTGATGCCGGCGAGTCTTTTGGCCGGTGATTATGCAAACCTGAACTTTATCGGATTTTCAAAAGACGGGAAATACCTCGCCTTTGAAGAATGGGGCGAGGGCGACCCCGGCGGCTGGTATTCAAACACTTATTTTGTCGATGTCGATAAAAACTCTTTTGCCGCGGCGCCGGTTATTTTGTCGGATGAAGACGGGAAAAACTCACTCGGCGTCTTGCGCCGGAAAGGCGAAGCGGCGGCGGCAAAAAATCTTCGCCGGCTGAAAATCGTGCCGGGCAATACGGGCAGACTCCTTTTAGCGCATCTGCTGACCGATTGGACGTATGACGATTCGTTTATCGGGGTCGGCGGCGATAAGGTTAAATTCAACGGCTATCTTAATCCCAATTCGCCCAATCAATACGAGTTTTACGAGCTGGTCCTTAACGCCGTCGAGGATGAAAAGTCGGAATGCAGTAACCGGACCGACCGCGGCGTTTTTAAGTTTGATTTGACGCTCAATTACACGGCAAGCACGCCTTCAAACAATTATTCGCAAATTCTGCAGAAAGATTCTATTTTACCCGCGCGCCGAAATTGTCCTTACGGCTACCGAATCGAAAGCGTTTATTTTTACAACGAAGATAAAATCGCCGTCTTTCTGAACGTTTTCAGTCACGGTTTCGAAGGTCCCGATATGCGTTATATGGTCGTCACTGCCGAAATGGATTACGAGACGTACGGTTTTGACTATTTCAAAAACCAGAAATGACAAACCGGCAAATTTCGAGGCGGAAAGGGCTGAATCTTTTGATTCAGCCCTTTCAATTTCATACGCAACCTTTATCTGTGGCTGACTTAAAATTATCAGCTGTTAGCTTTGAGTTATGAGCTATTCCGAAAGAAGTTTTGCAAATCATTGAAATTTGCATTAATTCCCCAAAAGCTCGCGCACGGCGCGGTCGAGCTGCGAATCTTTGCCCGTTAAGCTCTCGCCGATCGGGCGCGTGACGAGCGCATCGACGGGACGCGGATTAAGCTCCATATCCTTGCCGTCGCTGCCGAGAATCAACTGGCGCGGCAGACGGAAAGTCGTGCCGTCGAAAAGACCGACGTTCCACGTGAAAATAATCCAGCCGGCGGTCGGTTCGCCGACCGTCTTGCCGAGCTTTAGAGCGCGGTAGCCTTCGGTGAAATCTTCGGCGTCCGAGAGCGAATGCTGATTCGTCACGAGAACCGTCGGTCGTTCGAGCGCGCGCTGCCCGAGCGCCGAGCGCGACGGAACGTTCCAAAGCCCGCGCTCGCGCATCGTCAGATAACCTTTGCGCGCCAGAATATCAATTACGTACGGGTTGATAAAACCGCCGTTGTTGTTGCGAATATCGACGACGACGCCTTCTTTCGATTGATTTTCCGCGTCCAAATCGACGTAAAGCTGGTCGAGCGAGCCGGAAGACATATCGGGCAGATGAACATAGCCGAGCCTGCCGCCGCTTATCTTCGAAACGTATGCCCGATTCGCCTCCACCCACTGGCGATAAAGAAGATTTTTTTCCGCGCCGGTCGAAACCGGTTTGACGACCGTTTCGCGTTTAACGGCGCCGTCCGCATTCGACGAAACGCTCAGCACGACGCGCTTGCCGACTTTGTTTTCGAGCAGCTCGTCGAGGTTTGCTTTGCCGTCGATTTTTACTCCGTCAACCGCGACCAGATAATCGCCGACGTTGATTGATTTGACGATTTCCGCGGGACCTAAATCGATAATTTCCGTAATCTTCAGGCGACCGTTTGCTTCATATTCCGCGCGGTCGAAACGCAAGCCGAGCTTTCCGACCGGCGTTGCCGTAAAAGCGTTCGCGCCGCTCACGCCGAGGTGCGAGGCGTTCAATTCGCCGACCATTAAATTCATCAAACGCCGCACTTCGTCGATGTTGCGCGCTTCGCGGACGAGCGGTTCATAAGTCGCGTAAACCGCGTTCCAGTCCGCGCCGTGATATTTGTCATCGTAGAAATTATCGCGCATATAACGCCAGCCCTCTTTGAAAATCTCCATCTTTTCATCGGCGAAATTGGCGTTTATTTCCATCGTCAGCGCCAGCGGGCGCACCTCCCGCCGGTCGAGATTGACGATGTTCACGCGTCCCGATTCGAGATAATAGACTTCTTTTGAATCGGGCGAAAACTGCGCCTGCGATTTGAAACCGGCGGTCGAAGTAATCTGCCGCGCCGCGCGGTCGGTCGCCAAATCGTCAATATTTATCGTGTAGAGATTAAATTGTCCTTCGGCGGAAGCCGTCACGAGCAGAGTTTTCCCGTCGGGACTGATTGTTTGTTCGCTGACGCTGATGCCGGGACGCAAAACGCTGAGGCGCTGGCGGATGTCTTCAAAAACGATTTCGGTTTGTTTCGTGTCGTCCTTTTTCGTGCTCACCAAATCCGACGGCGAGACGATGGGCAAAGACTGCGGCGAAGGCGAAACGGCTGGCGACGGCTGCGGCGTTGCCGACGGCGTTGCGGACGGCGACGGCACGGGCTGCTGCGGTTTATCCTTCGGATTTTCCTGTTTGAAAAGGTCGCGAAACTGGTCTTCGCGGAATCGAGGCGCGCGCAGAGTTAATTCGACGCGGGCAATCAAACCGTCTTCCGTCCGCTGCGATGTGTCGAAAAGCAGGTAACTGCCGTCAGGACTCCACGAAAGCGTGCCGGCGTTCGAATTCGCCAAAAAACTGACCGGTCGAGCCGCGCCGCCGCTCGCGGAAACAACCGAAGTATTCGTGTAAGAACGCGTCTCGGGCGTGTAGGTCAAAAACGCAATCCATTTGTTGTCGGGCGACCAGGCAAGCGAGCGATTATTGATAAGCGGCGGCGAATCGGTAAAAGCTTTGCAAAGCTCGCGCTCCTGTTTTTTCTCCACGTCATAAACGAACAGCGCGCGACCGTTGCGAATAAACGCGATATTTTTGCCGTCGGGCGAAAACGCGGGCGCGAAATCCTGATTCGCGCCGCGCGTCAGCTGCGTTTCGGTTTCCGTTGAGATTTCGTACCCGAAAAGCTCCATCGCGCCGTTTCTTTCCGAGGCGTAAACCAGCCGCCGGCTGTCCGCCGACCACGCGACGAACGATTCGGGCGCGCTCGTATTGGTAATGCGAACCGCTTCGCCGGCGTCTTTCGCGGACGCCGCAAAAACTTCGCCGCGCGCCACGATTGCCACCTTTTTACCGTCGGGCGAAAGCACCATTTCCGAGACGTTCGATGACAGGTTGACCCGTTCTCGAAGAGTTGCCGACGCCGCGCCGCGCAAAGTAACGGGAACTTCCGCCGCTTTTCCGCTGTCCGCATTCATTTTCCAGATTCGCGCATTGCGCTCGAAGACGATTTCTTTCCCGTCTGCCGAGAGATTCGCCCAGAGGACGCGCCCGTCCGTGAAATTCGTCAAGGCGCGCGGCTGCCCGCCCCGGCTTAGCGACCAGATATTTTGCGCGCCCGAACGGTCGGAAACGTAAAACAGCCGCGCGCCGTCGGCGGTTGCCATCACCCAGAGTTGTTTCGCGCCGCGCGGCACGATTTGCGTGTAGGCATCGCCCGTCTTTTGCCAGATTTCGGTTTCGTCGATATGGCTTCGTCCTTTGCGCCACCATTGACTGTTGGCGATGCCGCGCGCCGTAAAAATTATCGAGCCGTCCGCGAGCGGCGTTGACCAGAATTCGTTTGCGTAGCGGTCATTGGAGACGGCTTGCGGCGTTCCGCCCGTCGATGACACGCGAAAAATATCGTTCATTCCGGCGATGTCTTTGCTCGTCGAAGAAAAGTAAATCCAGTTTCCGTCGCGCGACCAGGCGTCTAATTGGTCGAGCGTGTCGTCAAACGTGAGGCGCTGCAAATCGTTTGTTTCCAGATTCAAAATGTAAATATCGCCGCCGCCCGTCCGGTTTGAAACGAACGCGAGACGCCGCCCGTCGGGCGAAAAAAGCGGTTTCGATTCGGTCGCCGGGTGCGAGACGAGCAGCGCGGCGGTTCCGCCCGTCGCCGGAACAGTCCAAATATCGCCGCCCGAAACGAACGCGATTTCCCGGCGGTCGGGCGAAATCGAAGGTTCGGTCATGTAAGGCGCGGCGAACGTTTGAATTGAAAACACCGCGGAGAAAGCAAAGCTCAGGATAAGTACAAATTTTCGTGTCATATTGTATTTTTTGATTTGTTTGAAAAAACGCTTGATTATACGGCAATAATAACAAAATGTTTTGGGAAAATCTTGGAGATTTTGCCCGAAAGCAACTATCATAAACGCGTGTGCATCTTTTCGAATTAACAAGGAGATAGTTTAATGCTGAAAATCAAACTTTTTGTCGCCCTGGCGTTTCTGGCTTTCGCGGCGTGCGCCTTTTTGCTTCCGGGCAATAAATCGCTGGCGCAAACCAACGAAAGCGCCAAAAAGCGCGACCAAGTTTTGGAAAAAGTCGCCGGTTATAAAACCTGGAAACAGGTTCAAAAACCTGAACCGCTCGCCGCGACAAAAGCTGAAGTTTTGACGATTTCCGATTCGTCCGTCGCGGGCTGATCGGTCTATGTCGAGCCGCCTAGTTTAGGCGGTTTTTCAGGAGTCAGCAGTTCGGGCGGAACGACGAAAATTTTGCTCGGCAACGATGTCATTCCGCCGCGCGCAGAAAAACAGCCGAAAAACCCGCACGAAAAAGGCGTTAAAACTTTCGCGCGCGTTTTTGCCAACGAAGCGGCGCAGGGCGAAATCTACAAGGACGCGCCGCGTTTTCCGAGCGGTTCGATGATCGTTCGCGAAAAGCTTCTAAACGCCGAAGATGCGAATCCCGAGCTCGTCACGGTGATGGTCAAACGCGAAAAGGGCTTCAGCCCGAAAACCGGCGATTGGGAATACCTGGTTGTCGAAGGCGATTTGAACAAAATAAGCCGGCGCGAAACGACGGGCAGTTGTTCAAAATGCCACGCGAACGCCGAGAATACGGATTTCGTTTTTAAAACTTATTTGAAGTAATCTTAAAGTTCTGCCCGAATCAGGACTCGAAGCTTTTAAGAATTTATGAAAATCATCTGCAAAACTGCATTATTGTTTTTGATTGTCATCAGCCTGTCGGGTGTCCGGATTTCGGCGTGTACGACGTTTTGTTTGAAACAGGGCGACGAGGTTTTATTCGGCAAAAACTACGACTGGATGATTGGCGACGGTCTTGTTTTCGTTAACCAGCGCGGCGTCGAAAAATCCTCGATGACCGAGGGCGTCAAAGCTCCGGCGCGCTGGACTTCCAGATACGGCAGCGTGACGTTTAATCAATACGGCAAAGACAATCCGTCGGGCGGAATGAACGAAGCCGGACTCGTCATCGAACTGATGTGGCTCGACGACACCGTGTATCCGAAACCGGATTCGCGTCCGGTCGTCGATGTTCTGGAATGGATTCAATACCAGCTCGACACGTCCGCGACGGTAGCGGACGTTATCAAAAATTCGGAAGCCGTGCGCATCTCTTCGCTCGTCAAGCTGCATTATCTGGTCAACGATAAGGCGGGAAATTCGGCGACGATTGAGTTTCTGGGCGGTCAGCTCGTCGCGCACAGCGGCGGAAACCTCGCGGTTTCGACGCTGACCAACGATACTTACGAAAAATCTCTCAATTATTCAAAAACGGTCAGTGCGGAAAAAGCCAAATCCGAAAGCTCGCTCGACCGTTTTACGCGCGCCGCCAACCGGACGAAAGAGTTCGCTGCCAAGCCGAAAAATGAGACGGAAGCCGTCAATTACGCATTTGAAATTCTCGCGAACGTCGCCCAGAAAAATTCGACGCAGTGGAGCATCGTTTACGACCAGAAACGCTCGAAAATCCATTTTCGCTCGATGCAGAGCGCATTGATTAAAAGCGTCGATGCGAAATCGTTCGATTATTCGTGCGGCAGCGCGGTCAAAATCTTTGACGTGAACGCTAAAGAAACGGGCGACGTGACGGCGAAATTTGCCGATTACAGCCGAAAAGCCAACCGCGACCTTATCGAGCGCGCGTTTAACGGCACGCCTTTTCTAAAACTGATTCCCGCCGCGACGCGCGACGCGCAGGCGGAATTCGCGGAAAACTTTGTCTGCGAAGGCGTGCAGGCAGCCTTCAAACCGCGCACCGCGACCGCGCAGGTTCAACGCCCGCCGGAACACGGATTTTTCTATAACGCGCTGCAATACATCGGAAAATTAATCGGCGCCGTTTAATCATCTTCGGCGCTGTTTCAAGACTTCCAGAACTTCGCCGAGCGCAATGTTTTTCGCGGCGAAAAGCACGAGCAGATGATAAAGCAAATCGGCGGCTTCCGCTTTAAAAAGGTCGTCGTCGTCGTCTTTGGCTTCGATGATAAGCTCGACCGCTTCTTCGCCGACCTTTTGCGCGATTTTGTTTAAGCCCCTGGCAAAAAGCTTTGCGGTATAAGAACTTTCCGCCATGTCCGCTTTACGGTCTAAAATAATTTTTTCGAGCTTGAATAAAAAATCCGCCGCTTCGTTCGTTTCATTAAAACAGGTGTCTGCGCCGGTATGACAAACCGCGCCTGCCGGATGCGCTTTAATCAAAATCGTGTCCGCATCGCAGTCAACCAAAATATCGCGGACTTCAAGAAAATTCCCGCTCGTCTCGCCCTTTGTCCAAAGTTCGGAGCGCGAGCGGGAAAAAAACGTTGCGCGGCGTGTAGTTTGAGTTATCGCAAACGATTCGGCGTTCATAAACCCGAGCATCAAAACCTTGCCCGTCAGCGCGTCCTGCACAATCGCCGGAACTAATCCGTCGGCGTATTTTCCAAAATTAACGTTCATCTTTTTAAATCATAATTAACCATGGATAGTCAGGATAAAAACAAATATTAAATCCTTTGTTAATCCTGTTATTTAGACTAAATTCGCACTTCAATATTCTGCGCTTTCAAATACTCTTTCAAGACCGGAATCTCGATTTCCCGAAAGTGAAAAATACTCGCGGCGAGCGCGGCGTCGGCTTTTCCTTTTTCAAAAATTGCGGTGAAATGCGCTACGCATCCGGCGCCGCCCGAAGCGATGACCGGAACGCTCACGGCTTCGGAAATCTTTCTGGTTAGTTCAATCTCGAAACCGTCCCGCGTCCCATCCGCCTCCATCGAAGTCAGCAGAATCTCGCCCGCGCCAAGCTGCGCGCCGCGCTTTGCCCATTCGACGGCATCGAGCTCGGTTGCCGCGCGCCCGCCGTTCAGGAAGACTTTCCAATCGCCGCCGACGCGTTTCGCATCAATCGCCAAAACGACGCATTGCGAGCCGAAATTTTTCGCCGCATCGCGTAAAATCTGCGGATTCCTGACCGCCGATGTGTTGATTGAAACCTTGTCCGCGCCCGAATTCAGCAAAATTTCGATGTCCTCGATAGTGTTAATTCCGCCGCCGACGGTGAACGGAATATTAGTTTCCGCCGCCACGCGTTTTACCAGTTCCGCCAGAGTTTTACGTTTTTCGTTGGTCGCCGTGATGTCGAGAAAAACCAGCTCGTCAGCGCCCTGCGACGAATAGATTTTCGCCAATTCGACCGCATCGCCGGCATCACGCAAATTCACGAAATTCGTTCCCTTCACGGTTCGCCCGTCTTTCACGTCAAGACACGGAATAATTCTTTTTGTCAGCATATATTTTCAAAGGTTAAAAGGTTAAAGCGGGAATGATATAAAGTTTGGTTGAATAATTAACAGAACTTTTTCCCTTTTTCCCTTTCCAAATCTTCCAATTTTATCTTTCCTTCGTAAATCGCTTTGCCGATAATGACGCCCGCGCAGCCGATTTTTTCGAGGTTGCGGATGTCTTCCGCGGAAGAAACGCCGCCCGAAGCAATCAATTCGAGCGCCGGGATTTCGCCAAGGATTTCAGCGTAAAGCTCGTTTGCCGCGCCCGAGAGAAGCCCGTCTTTTGAAATGTCGGTGACAAAAGCCTGCGTTGCGCCTTTGGCAAAATATTCGCGCAAAAACGGCAAAATCTGAATCGCGGTCGCGGTTTGCCAGCCGTTTATCGCTAAGCATTTGTCCTTCACATCCGCGCCGAGCAGAATTTTTTCGCCGCCGTATTTTTCAAGCCACTCGAAGAACTTTTCCGGCTGTTTCACTGCAATGCTGCCGATGCTTGCCGCGCGCGCGCCCGCGTCGAAAACCGCTCTGAGGTCTTCATCCGTTTTGATTCCGCCGCCGAAATCGATTGTCAGATTAGTGCGCGCCGCAACCGTTTCCAAAACTTTAAGGTTCGCGAGCTGTCCGCGCCGCGCGCCGTCCAAATCGACAATATGCAGACGCCGCAAACCGGCGTTTTCAAACATTTGGGCGATTTCCAGCGGATTTTCGTTATAAATTTTCTTTTGCGCGAAATCGCCCTGCGTGAGCCGCACGCATTTGCCGTCAATCAAATCAATCGCGGGAATTATTTCAATCATAATTTTTGCCTGCCGCCGAAGCACATAGAGAAAAGGAGAATTTTTATAAAACCAAGCAAAATCTCAGTCAGCTCGGTGCGCCGCGGCGGCTAAATTTTCAAAAAGTTTTCCAAAATCCGCGCGCCGACCGCGCCCGATTTTTCGGCATGAAACTGGACGGCGTAAAAATTTTCGTGACGCACGGCGGCTGAAAATTTGACGCCGTAATCGCATGCCGCAGTCGTCTCCCGACCCGCCTCGACGTAGAAGCTGTGGACAAAATAAACGTAGGCATTTTCCGCGACGCCGCGAAACAGCGTGCCTTTCAAATCGAAGATATTATTCCAGCCCATCTGCGGAATTTTTAGATTTTCCGACTCAAACCGGCGGACGCGATACGGCAGAAGTCCGAGACAAGCCGTCTCGTTTTCGTCGGAAAAATCGCACAAAAGCTGCATTCCGAGACAGATTCCGAGAACCGGCTGGGCGAGCGATTTGATAACTTCGTCCAGATTTTTCGCCCGCAAATAAGCCATCGCCGTCGAAGCCTCGCCGACGCCGGGAAAAATGACTTTATCCGCCGCCCGCAAAGTTTCGGCGGCGTCGCTCAAAACCGGCTCGATTCCTAAACGATTCAGCGCATTTTTGACCGATTCGACGTTTCCGGCGTTGTATTTAACGATTGCAACCTTCATAGAGTTAAAAGTTAAAAGTTAAAAGTTAAATTTTAACTTTGCATTTTTACAGACTTCCTTTTGTCGAGGGCAACGCGTCGCTTGAAATATCGCGCCGCACCGCCATTTTTATCGATTTCGCAAAGGCTTTGAAAATCGCCTCGATTTTGTGATGCTCATTCGTTCCTTCCGCCTTTATGTTTAGATTGCACAAGGCTTTATCGGAGAACGATTTGAAAAAGTGAAAAAACATCTCGGTCGGCATTTTGCCAATCATCTCGCGCCGGAATTCGGCTTCCCAGACAATCCAGTTGCGACCGCCGAAATCAATCGCGACCTGCGCCAGACAATCGTCCATCGGGAGCGAGAAACCGTAGCGTTCCATTCTGCGCTTGTCTTTTAGCGCAGAATGGAACGCTTCGCCGAGCGCGATTGCGGCGTCTTCAATCGTGTGGTGTTCATCGACTTCCAAATCGCCGCGCGCCGCGATTTTCAAATCAAGATTGCCGTGCCGCGCGAGCTGTTCGAGCATATGGTCGAAAAACAGGATGCCGGTCGAAATTTCCGCACTGCCGGTTCCGTCGAGATTCAATTCGACCGAAATATCGGTTTCTTTCGTCGTTCGCCGGTGCAGGGCTCTGCGCGGCGGCAGCTTTAGAAATTGATAAATTTCCCGCCAGTTTTGCGCCTTGAAAACATCCTCCGCGTCCGCTAAATCAAAATTCGGATTTTTGATAAAAACCGCCTTTGCGCCGAGATTTTTCGCGAGCTTAACATCGGTTTCGCGGTCGCCGATGACAAAGGAACTCCGCAAATCGTACTCGCCGGTTAAATATTTGGTGAGCATTCCGGTTTCCGGCTTGCGCGTCCGCTTGTTTTCATTCGCAAACGAGCGGTCAATGCAGATTTCCGAAAAAACAATTCCTTCCGATTGCAAAGTCTGCAGGATAAAATTCTGCACCGCGAAGAATGTATCTTCGGGAAATGCGCCGGTCCCGAGCCCGTCCTGATTCGTGACCATCACAAGCTCGTAATCCAGTTCACGCGCGATTTTTCCCAAGTACGTGAAAACTCCGGGCAGAAAATTCAGCTTTTCAAACGCGTCAAGCTGAAAATCTTCCGGCTCGAAAACGAGCGTCCCGTCGCGGTCGATAAATAAAACTTTTTTCATAATTTCTTCAAGGCATTTACTAAACTTTTGTTTTCTTCCGGCGTGCCGACCGTAATTCTCAGACAGCCTTCGCATAATTCGACGTTATTGCGGTTGCGGACGACTATTTTTTGACGGAGCAGAAATTTATAAATCGAATCCGCATCAGTCGTTTTCACCAGCACAAAATTCGCGTCCGTCGGGTAAATTTTCCGGACGAAAGAAAATTCCCGTAATCCGTCAACCAGCCTTTCGCGCTCGGCAATGATTGCCGAAATCGTTTCTTCAACCGCCGCGCGGTTTTCGAGCGCTTTTAAAACGGCTTCCTGCGCGATTTGCGAAACGTTATAGGGCGACTTTACTTTATTGAAAAGCGCAATTATTTCTTCGTTTGCAAACGCCGTTCCGACGCGCAAACCCGCCAGTCCCCAAGCCTTTGAAAAAGTTTGCAGGACGACCAGGTTCGGCAGATTTTCGATATCACGCGTCATCGAATCTCCCCGCGAAAAATGAATGTAAGCTTCGTCAACAACCACGATTCCGCCGAAATTTTTCGCTAAGTTCGATATATCGGCACGCGCGAAGGCATTGCCCGTCGGATTGTTCGGCGAGCAGATGAAAAGCAGTTTGGTGGCGGCGTCTATTTCGTTTTCAATCGCTTGAAAGTCGAGCCCGAAATCCGCGGTTAAATTCGCGCGTTTTACCTCAACGTCGTTGATGGCGGCGGAAACTTCATACATTCCGTAGGTCGGCGGGCAGATTAAACAATTGTCCGTGCGCGGCTCGCAGAAGATGCGAAACAATAAATCAATCGCTTCGTCCGAACCGTTTCCGATGAAAATCCCGCTCGTTTTAATACTCTCGATGTCCCCGATTTTTTCTTTGATTTCGAGCTGCAAAGGGTCTGGATAACGGTTGTAGTCGCGCGCTAAAGGCGAACCGAAACTGTTTTCGTTCGCGTCGAGAAAAATCTTTGCGCGTCCGGCAAACTCCTTGCGCGCCGACGAATACGGCACGAGCCGCCGGATATTTTCACGAACGAGATTTTGTAAATCGAATTTCATATTATTTTTGCCGCTGCCGAACACAGAGTTCACCGGGAACCTTACTTTTTCTCAAAAAAGTTCTCCTTTCCGCTGTGTTTCGCAGCGGCTAATTTCTCCAATCGAACGGAAATTGCGTTTTTGTGCGCCTGTAAATATTCGGCTTCGGCAAGGCATTCGATGGTTTCGCCTAAATTTTTAATGCCTTC
>DASWRC010000088.1:0-57885 GCA_036403375.1 Pyrinomonadaceae bacterium | reverse complement strand
AAATCCCAAATCCCAAATCCCAAATCGCTGCGTGGTGATTTGGACAATATTATCTTAAAAGCCCTGCGCAAAGAGCCGGAGCGGCGTTATCAATCGGTGCAGGAATTTTCCGATGATATTCGCCGTCATCTGACGGGTTTGCCCGTGACGGCGACGGCAGATTCGCGCATTTACCGCCTCAAAAAATTCGTCAAACGCCATCGCGCCGGAGTCTTTGCGGGTTTATTTGTATTTTTTTCGCTTCTGACAGGTATTTCGGTAGCCATCTGGCAAGCCGTCGAAGCTCGAAAGGAACGCGCCAAAGCCGAACAGCATTTTAATGATGTCCGTAAACTAACCAATTCATTTTTGTTCGAATTTCACGATGCTATCCAGGATTTGCAGGGCGCCACGCCGGCGCGTGAAATGACGGTTAAAAAAGCGCTCGAATATCTTGACATTCTGGCGCGCGAACAATCGAGTGATTTATCGCTTCAATTCGAGCTCGCGACGGCTTATGCAAAAGTCGCAAAAATTCAAAGTTATCCCGGCGCTTCAAGTCTCGGCGATACCTCAGGCTCGATAACGAGTCATCGCAAAGCGATCGAAATTCTGGAAAAACTGCTGGAGATGAAGCCCAATAATCGTGAATATCAACAGGAATTAGCTCTAAATTACAAGTCTTTAGCGTTTATTTACGAGATTTCGGGCGAGGCGGATTTAAATTATTCGAGTAATCAATCGGCACTAAATTTGTTTCAGAATTTGGTCTCTTCGGACGATACCGATGTTAATTCAAAACTCGAACTGAGCGATTGTCACAAAAGTCTCGGCGACGCGACCGCCTCAAAAGGCGACCTGGAAAAAGCCATGCAAAGCTATCGCCAAACATTGGAAATGAGCGAATCGGTTTTGCGTTTTCAGCCGGATAATAAAAAGGCAAAAACAATGATTATGGTTGCCAGCGATGCGATTGGAACAACGCTTGGAAATCCGAACTTCACAAATTTGGGCGATACCGACGCTGCCTTGCAGGCTCATCGAAGGCAGTTGGACGTTTGTAATGAAATGCTTGCGGCAGACCCTCAAAGTCAAAGTCTGCAATCCACCAAAGCCTTTACATTAAAAGTCATCGGCGAAGTTCAAACCGCGCGAAAGGAATGGAAGGAAGCGCTCAAAAGCTATCAACAATCTTTGGAAATTCAGGAAAATCTGGTTAAAACCGATGTGAAGGATGCCTTTGCAAATGGTCGGCTGGCTTATCTCCTGACAAATCTGGGCGAGGCTTTGGCAAATACCGATCAGCTTGCCGGGGCGTTAAACCAACACAACCGGGCGATTGAGATTTTGGAAAAATTGGTCGAAACCGACAAGGAAAACAGCGCGCTGGTTTTATCGCTAAATCGTTCTTATCAAAAAAAGGGCGATGCTCTGGTCATTTTCGGCAGACCGGATGAAGCGCTGAGTTTTTATCACAAAGCCTTAAAAAGCAACGAAGAAATTGCTGCGCAAGACCTTAACAATATGGATATGCGTCTGCAATTAGCGAATGATTATCTGCAAATTGCCCGGGTACATGTCAGTTTGGCGGCAAAAGCTTCCGACAAAAAGCAGGCTTACTGGCAGGAAGCGCGTCGCCGGTTCGAGCAATCGAAGAATGTTTTTCTCGATATGCAGGCGCATAATTTGAGGACGCCGCCGATCACCGACGTCCTCACGGAAATATCGCGGCAAATCGCGGTTTGCGACGAAAAATTGTCCGGGCGTTAAAGCTATTTTGCCCGCGACACGATCATGAGCTCGGGCTTCATCGCTTCGATTGAAATCTGCCGCGCGACTTCTTCCGCCACCCTGCGAAACGCTTTCGCCTGCGGCGAATCCGGTTCGGCAATAACGACCGGAATGCCCGCGTCGCCCGCCTCGCGGACCTCCATGCCCAAAGGAACTTCGCCTAAAAACGGCACGTTGTAGTCATCCGCTAATTTGCTTCCGCCGCCGGTCCCGAAAATGTTGTAGCGTTTTTCGGGCATATCGGGCGGGATGAAATACGACATATTTTCAATCACGCCGAGAACCGGCACGGCAACCTGCTCGAACATCTTCAACGCGCGCAGCACGTCGGCAATTGAAACTTGCTGCGGCGTCGTCACCAGCACCGCGCCCTGCACGGGAACTAATTGCGCCAGAGATAATTGAACGTCGCCGGTTCCGGGCGGCATATCGACGATTAAATAATCCAATTTGCCCCAGTTTACATCGGTTAAAAATTGACGCACGATTCCGTGCAGCATCGGACCGCGCAGAATCATCGGCTTGTCGGCAGGTGCGAGCACCGCCATCGAAATCATGCGGACGCCGTGCGCTTCAATCGGGATAATCTGCCCGTTGAATGCCTGCGGCTGTTTTTCGGCGACGCCGAGCATCAGCGGCACATTCGGTCCGTAAACGTCGGCGTCCATCAAACCGACCCGCGCGCCGTCGAGCGCTAAGGAGACGGCTAAATTGACCGCGACGGTCGATTTTCCGACGCCGCCTTTTCCGCTCGAAACCGCGATGATGTTTTTCACGTTCGGCAAAGCCATATTGCCCGCAATTCCGCGACCTTTCGGGACTTCGGCATCCATCACAACTTTTACGCTTTCAACGCCTTCAATCGCGCCGACGAGCGCGCGGGCTTCCGTTTCAAAGGCTTCTTTGACGGGACACGCCGGAGTCGTCAGCACGAGGCGAAACGAAACGTCGCCGCCGGTGATTGTTAAATCTTTGACAAAGCCGAGCGTGACGATGTCTTTGCGCAAATCGGGGTCAACAATATTTTTTAGTTGGTCTAAAACCGCTTGTTCGGTAATTTGATTCATAAATAGTTTAAAAATTCAGGTGTAATTTAAACTTTTATTCTACTAAAATAATTACGAAATGGACAAAACACCCGACCGGCGGGCAGAAGAATTTTTGAAATTAGCCGCAAAAGCGCAAAATTGCCGCGCGTGCGAAGCGATGTGCGGTAAAACTGCCGTTTTGAGCGAATTGAACGGCAATCTCAACCCGAAGGTCTTCTTTCTGGCGGAAGCGCCGGGCAGACAGGGCGCCGACCGCACGCGGCGACCGTTTTCGGGCGACAAATCGGGCGCGAATTTTCAAATTCTGCTCGACTCGATCGGTTTAACGCGCGAAGAAATATTTATTACGAACACCGTTCTTTGCTCTCCGCGAAGCTCGACGGGTGCCAACCGCAAGCCGTCGAAAAGAGAGATAAAAAACTGCGCGGATTTTCTTGAAAAAACCATCGATTTAATCGACCCGAAGATTATCGTAACTTTAGGAAGCGTCGCGCTTGAAGCACTCAAAACGATTGAGTATCATCAAATTATACTTCGGACGGACGCGGGCAAAATTTTTCGCTGGCAGACGCGCTGGCTCGTTCCGCTTTATCATCCAAGCCCGCAGGTGGCGGCATCGCACCGACGCCTGCCCGAGCAGCTGGAAGATTTTAGGGCGGTCGCCGAAGCGATGGGTAAAAGGTTATGAAAATACGGTTAATGTTATTGCTCGCGTTTTTGGCTTGCGGACTTTCGGCGGCGGCGCAGAAAAAGGAATTTGTCGGCTACCGGCACAAAGGCGTCGTCTATGGTGAAACTCTGCCGAACGGCGCGAAGGATTTGGGCGGCGGGCTGCTTTCAGACGAAGATTACGGCGTGACGCGGTTTTCCAAAGGCAAAAAACATTATCTGTGGCTCGAACAAATCACCGACCGCGATGACGCCGGCGTTCCCGCCTGGATTGTCAAAGACGTTCTGGAATTTGACGCGCTCAAGAAACATCAGGAATTTTTGTTTTCCTACAGCTCATCGTGCACGACTGCCGGCGGCGCGGAAAATCTCGACACGATTGTTTTAGCCGAATTGAAGCCAAATACAAAAAAATACAAGGTTTTAAAGGCTTGGAAAGCGAATCTGGAAAAGGGAAAATTCGAGAAACTCTCAATCAAAGGCGTTCAATGCACGGCTGAGAAACCCTAAAATATGGAAGACGTAACCTTTTACTGGCTGCCCGGTTGTTCGACGTGCCAGAAAGCGAAAAATCACATCGAACGACACGGAATCCGCGATTACGAACTGCGCGACATCAAGGAAAATCCGCTGTCACGCGCCGAAATCGAAAATTTAGCCAAAAAACTCGGCGGCGCGGACGAGCTTTTCTCGCGCCGCGCGGTCAAATATCGCGAGCTGAAATTGAACGAGCGCGTGCTTTCAGAGGATGAAATGCTCGATTTAATGGCTGAAGAATACACGTTTTTGAAACGCCCCGTACTGGTTTTCAAAGGCAAAGCGATTGCCGGGTTTTTCGAGAAATTCTGGAATCAGTTTCTGGACGAAAATTATTACAAATGAACACGCAGGATTTAGAACAATATCATTCAATCAGCGAGAACGGCAGCGGCTTTATCCGGCAAAAGCGCGGCTTAATCGCGGTTTCGGGCAGGGAAGCCGTGCAGTTTCTAAACGGCTTGATAACCAACGATGTCGCCAAACTTGAGTCTTACCGGTGGATGCTCGCGGCGTTTCCCAATGCTCAGGGACGACTTTTGGCGCTTGTTCGCGTGATGCGGATTGACGAGAAATTTCTTTTTGAAACTGAAAGTGCGACGCACGAGAAAGTTTATCAAAACCTTTTTCGCTTTACTTTTGCCGGTGATTTTTTTGTCGAGGATTTATCAGAGAATTTTACATGCTTTTCGGCGTTTGGAAATCAAATTTCAAACTTTAAATATAAAACTCCGACCGAAAATGAAATCATCGGCGCAAACTTTAATGATGAAGCGGGTTTTATTCTTAAACCGGTTCACGCAAAAGGCTTCGACGCTTTTGTGCCGAACAATTCCGAAGAAACTTTTCTAAACGATTTAAAAGAAATAGCCGCCGCCGAGATTTCCCAAGAGCTTTACGAGCGTTTGCGAATCGAGCAGGGAATTCCGCTGTACGGCGTCGATATGGACGAAACGACGATTGTTCCCGAACTCGGCATCGACGGACTTATCAGCTACAACAAAGGCTGCTACATCGGGCAGGAAATCATCGCCCGCATCCATTTTCGCGGGCATATCGCCAAGCAGTTGACGGGCTTGGTTTTTGAAGACGAAACCGTTTCGGTTAACCCGAAAGACGAAATAAAAACGGCGGACGGCAAAAACGCCGGGAAAATAACTTCCGCGACCTATTCGCCGAAACTGCAAAAGACAATCGCGCTCGGCTATGTTCGCTACGATTATCTGGCGGAAGGAACCGAATTGAAAATCGGCGAAACGACGGCGACGGTCAAGAATTTACCGTTTATCGAAAATTGAGTTAAACTGACAAAAAACTTTCGGAGGTTTTATGGTGTTTCGGATTCTGTTTTTGATTTTGGTCGTGATGAGTTCAGCCGGCTCTGCTCAAACTCAAGAGAAGAAAGACGCTTACAAGTTTTTCGAGTATCAAAAAATAAGCAATCGCCTGTTAAAAGAAAAAATCAAATCCTTTTGCGATGAAGTCGATAAAACCGGTTGGATAGGCTGGTTTATCAATTATGGAACGCCGAAGGATATGGAGAGCCGCGAAAAACAAATTCTCGCCACGCGCGTTTGTACAAAGGAATTTCCAAGTCCGAGAGTCACGTTTTTAAGAATCGAAGATAAGAATAAAGCAAAGACCGAATTCCGGCTTATTCCGCCCGGAGAAAAACCGCCCATACCAGAAAATAAATGAACGTATCTGAAATGAACCAAAACGATTTAGACATTGATTTGCCGAACGCGAAACTGGCGTATACGATTATTCAATCGCTGCTCAACAGCAACGAGGCGCTAAGCGATTTGCTGGTCTTGATGGCGCACGCACTCGACGAAGACGTCGTTAAAGCCCTGACCGCGACGAACGAATGGCAGAATTATCTCGAATCGAAACGCGAGCTTGAAAACACGCGCCTGCAGATTGAAAAATTTACGGAAGAACTTAAAAAAATGGAAAACGGATAGCGGAAAATGGAAAATAAAGAGAACCCGCTGAAAGACAAATCCTACAAATTTGCTTTGCGGATAGTTAAACTTTATAAGCATTTAATTGAAGAGAAGAAGGAATTTGTTTTATCAAAACAAGCTTTAAGGTCGGGAACTTCGATTGGCGCAAATATTACGGAAGGGACTCAAGCCGAATCAAAAGCAGACTTTGTTCACAAACTTTCGATTGCTCTAAAAGAATCATTTGAAACTGAATACTGGCTTTGCCTATTGCATGACGGAGAATTTATTACTGGTAAACAAGCGGAATCTTTATTGATGGATTGCAGGGAATTACAGAAAATTTTAACAACGTCAATTAAAACAGCCAAAAATAACACCTAGCTATTTTCCATTTTCCGTTTTCCATTTTACATTTTAAAAATGTTTGATTTATTAATTATCGGCGCCGGTCCGGCAGGAATTTCAGCCGCCTGGGAAGCCCAAAAACTCGGGCTTAATTACCTGGTCATCGAAAAAAAGCTCATCGGCAGCACGATTTATAATTACCCGGTCGGCTTGACGGTTTTTTCGACCGTCAACGAACTGGAATTCAACGAAGGCGATTTGAAACCCGCGCGCGAAAAGCCGACGCGCGAAGAATTGCTGTCTTACTACGTGCGCTTCGTGCTCGAAAACAAGCTCAACGTGCAGACGGAAGAAGAAGTCGCAGGGGTCGGAAAATTAGGCGAAAACCACTTTAAAATTACAACCGACCGGAGCGTTTACGAATCAAAAACGGTTCTGTTTGCAATCGGCGCGATGGAGTATCTGCGACACTTAAACGTTCCGGGCGAGGATTTGCCGAAAGTTCATCACCTGTTCCGCGAGACTTACCCGTACGTCAAGAAAAACGCGATGGTCATCGGCGGCGGAAATTCGGCGGGCGAAGCGGCGCTGTTTCTGGCGCAGGAAGGCGCGAACGCGATTTTAGCGATTTTTCGCGACGATTGGGAAAATAACGACCCGAAACAGGGCTGTATCAAATATTGGGTCAAACAGCCGTTGGAAGAAGAGCTCTCGAAAGAATGTTTGAACGTCTATTTTCTCAAACGCGTCGTCGAAATCCGCGAAAAGGAAATCGTTCTCGAAAATGAAGACGGGCGCATCGAGACTTTTCCGAACGACGTCGTCTTTATCCTCATCGGCGCGGACGCCGAACTCGGACTTTTGAAAAATCTCGGCGTCGAAACACGCGAGTCGAGATACGGAGAAGTTCCGGTTTACGACGAAGAAACCTTTGAAACAAACGTCGCGGGCGTTTACGTCGCCGGGCATTTCACCGAAGCGCGGCACATCGCGGGCGCGATTCAGGTGCCGAAAAAGATTGTGCCGAAATTGGCGGAAAAGCTAGAAAAAGCAATATCGGTATAAAATGGCTTTGCACGCAAATAAAACAAAAATGAGCATCGAACTCGCACAGGAAATTCTCAAAAATAAATTCGGCTACGATTCGTTCAGAATGAATCAGCAAGCCGCGATTGAGGCTGTTTTAAATAAAACGGACTGCGTCGTGCTGATGCCGACCGGCGGCGGAAAATCGCTCTGTTACCAGATTCCGGCGCTGATTTCGGACGGTTTGACGGTCGTTATCTCGCCGCTCATTGCGCTCATGAAAGACCAGGTCGATGCGCTCAAAAACAACGGTGTCGAAGCGGAATTTTTGAATTCGTCGCAGACTTCCAGAGAGCAAACCGCTGTTTTTCAATCGGTCAGGCAGGGCGCCACGAAAATTCTATACGTCGCGCCCGAACGGCTTTTGCAGCAGGGCGATTTGTTTATCGATTTTCTCAAATCCGTGCCGCTTTCGCTCTTTGCGATTGACGAAGCGCATTGTATTTCGAGCTGGGGACACGATTTTCGCCCCGAATATATTCAGCTCGGAAAGCTCAAACGCTATTTTCCCGAAATCCCGATAATCGCGCTGACGGCGACCGCCGACAAATTGGTTCGCAAAGACATTTTCGAGCGGCTTTTAATCCCGCAAGCCGAGCTTTTTATTTCGAGCTTTAATCGCCCGAACATTCATTACCGGATTGTGCCGAAGCGCAATTCCTACAATCAACTGCTCGATTATCTCGAATCGCGCCGCGAGGAAAGCGGCATTATTTACTGCCTGAGCCGCAGCTCGACCGAAAATCTGGCGGCTGATTTACAGTCGGAAGGCTTTTCCGCGCTCCCGTATCACGCCGGGTTAGATAAAGCGACGCGCGACCGGAATCAGGAATTATTTTTGAACGACGAGGTCAAAATCGTCGTCGCGACGATTGCTTTCGGCATGGGAATCGACAAGTCGAACGTGCGCTTTGTCGTCCATCTCGATTTGCCGAAAAATATCGAAAGCTACTATCAGGAAACCGGCAGAGCGGGGCGCGACGGTCTTGAATCCGAAGCGTTACTGTTTTTCTCGTGGGGCGACATCAATAAACTAAAACAGTTTGCCGAGGTCGAAGGCAACGAGCGGCAGTCGGAAATCATGCTCCGAAAGCTCAAGCAGATGGGGGAATTCGGCGATTTGAAAACCTGCCGCCGCAAGTTTCTGCTCAGCTATTTCGGCGAAGATTTACCGGAAAACTGCGGCAACTGCGACAATTGCCTCAAAGATTTTGAAACTTTCGACGGCACGATTATCGCGCAGAAAGCGCTGAGCGCGGTTTATCGAACCGGGCAGAAAATGGGTTTGGGCTATCTGGTCGATTTCCTGCGCGGCTCGCAGTCGCAGAAAATCTGGGATTCGCACAAAAATTTGAAAACTTACGGCGTCGGCGCGGACGTTTCCAAAAACGAGTGGTTCGAATATTTCAGGGATTTAATCTCGCAGGGCTTTCTGAAACAGTCCGACGGGCAATTTCCGACGCTGCAGCTGACGGAAAAAAGCGACGACGTTTTACGCGGAAACGTGCGGGTTGAGCTGATCAAGGCAACCGTCAAAGAGGAAAAGAAACAGACGCTCGTCGCGGGTGCGGCGCACGAATATTTCAAGGATTTGTTCGAGGATTTGAAACGGGTTCGCACCGATTTTGCGCGCGCCGAAAACGTTCCGCCGTATATCGTTTTTTCCGACGCCGCGCTGGTCGAGATGGCGACTTTTCTGCCTGCGGATTTAGACGAAATGGGAAAGATTTCCGGCGTCGGCGAGTTAAAGCTCGAAAAATACGGGGCGGATTTTGCGGAAGTCATTCGCGATTATTGCGAGCGAAATAATCTCGCTTCGCGAATCGACCTGAAACAGCCGAAACGCGAGAAAAAACAGCGTACGAAACGCAACGAAAAAGGGCAGAGCACCTATGACGTTTCACTCGAAATGTTCCGCGAAGGCTTCACGGTCGAAGACATCGCGCAACTGCGGGGAATGACGCGCAGCACAATCGAGATTCATCTCGTCAAGTTTATTCAAACCGGTGAAATCACGGTCGAAGATTTTGTCCCCGAAAATAAAATCGAATCGATAAAAGACGCGATAGAACGATTCCGCGACATCGGCGCAATCTCACCAATCAAGGAGTTTTTGGGCGAAAACTACTCTTACGGCGAAATCCGCGCCGTGCTGGCGGCGATGTAAGAATTATTTAACGCCCAGCCGCAAAGACAGAAAGACGCAAAGAAATTATTAAAATCTTTGCGTCTTCGCGTATTTAGCGTCTTGGCGTTAAAAATTTATTGATTATTGTTCTTTCTTCGTCCGCAAGAAAATCTTCCCCGGAGCGGGCATTTCCTTGAATTTGTCGGCGATGTTTGCCGGGTTGACGTCGTAGCTCGCGACGTCGATAACCTCATCGTCTTTGCCGGCAACGGTCTGCGTCCATTTGAAGGGAAGCTGTAAACCGTTAACCGCGCGAAAATCTGAGAATTTAACCTGAAACTCAGCCATTTCCGGTTCGGGAAGTTTACGCGTCATGATTTTAAAATCGCCGCTTGCGCCGGGCGTCGCGTCCGTTTTCTCGACTTTAAGCATGAACGGTTTGTGCGCCTGGAACGTCATCATTCGCGGCAGGCTGGTCGATTTGTCGAGATAAAGCCTGATGGTCGAGCCGCCGTCGTTCGCCGCGATAATGTCGCAGGAAGCGCCGTCAACCGAGCCTTCACCGGCGTATGAATAAGAAACTTCCAAGCCTTCGGGCGCTGTCAGAAGCAGCGAAAGCGTGGTGCGAAAAAGCTCGTTCGAGCGCTGAAATTCGCCGCCGCCCGCGAGCGTGTCAGCCCGTCTGATAAAGACTTTTTTGCCGTCGACCGTCGCCGTTTTGCCGTCTTCGGTCGTCACGACTTCAGCGCTGCCTTTTTTGATGATAACCGGTTCTTTACCGTCGGATTTGAGTTCTTCCGTGCTGCCGTCCGCTTTTTTGACGATGATTTTTCGTACGCCGTCGGGGTTGCTGCCGTCTTCGACCTTAAAGCGCATATTGTCGCCTTCGCCGCCCGTCCGCATCACGATAACGTCAACTTTTTTCTCCGCCAGCGCGTCGCCTTCACCCGTGCCGAGCTTCATCGTGCGGCTCAGCTTATTCGGCAATTCAAAATTGATTTCCAAATCGCCCTGCTCGCTGCGGGCGACGCCTTCGACTTCAAAGGTTTTCGTCGCTTTGCCGGTAATCGTCATGCTTTTGACACCGCCAATCGCCGAATCGCCGCCGATTGCCCGGCGCGCTTTGCCGATAATCTCCAGCGCCTTTTCGTCCGATTTAAGGGTCGCGCCCGCCTGTTCCACCAAATTACCCAATCCGATAAAAAATACTGCCGTACATAAAACTAAAACTATAAATCTCTTCATCTTTGCTCTCCTGATTGATTTTGAATTATTCCCGGAAATGTTTTGTCCGATTAAATTTGCCGGATAAAACTTTTATTGACAGTTTGAATTATGCCGCACGCCGCGCACCGTTTGGTTAAGACGACGCAAAGAATTTGTTAAGAATGTAAAATGTTTTGTAAAACCATTTACAAAGCGAAACGGAAAATGGAAAATGGAAAGCGGAAAATTGAGAAGGCTCATTTTCCCGTATTTGTTTTAGATTTATGAAGGGAGCGCGGTTTCAAATTTTTCTCGTTGGCGGACTGCTCGCGCTTTTGGGCGTGCTGGCGGCGCTGCAGTACGTTTGGCTCGGGCAAATCAGCGAGGCGGAAAAAGACCGCATCGGGCGGCGGCTGCAAATGGACACGGGACGGTTCGGCGAAGATTTTAACCGCGAAATTCAAAGCGCGTTTGTCAATTTTCAAACGGACGAAACGCTCTGGCAGAAAAAAGATTGGGCACAGTTTAACGACCGCTTTGATTTCTGGCGCAAGCAGACGAGTTATCCGAATTTGATAAAAGATTTCTATTATTTTGAAAATAAACCGGATGCCGCCGTTTTGCATTACGACGCGGAAAAACGCGAGTTTACCGAAAGCGTCTGGACTGAAGAGCTGCAAAACATCAAACAAAGGACGGCGGACGAAAAGACTTTTCAGCCGGTTGACGACAAGCCGCTGGCGCTCGTCGTGACGATTTTCGACGCGCCGAAAACTTTCGACCGGATTCTGATTCGCAAAGAGCGCAAACCGCTTGACGGGCAGCCCGGGAAAGAAAATATTTCGCCTTTTCCCGCGCGGATTGATTTACCGCCGAGAAAAGGCTTTCTGGTTATCAGGCTCGACGAAAATACGGTCAAAAACCAGATTTTGACCGATTTGGCGCAAAAACATTTTCCCGACGGCGATTTTAATCTCGCGGTGACGGGCGCGGACGGGCAAAAGATTTTTCAAACAAACGAGGTCACCGCCGCCGATTCGAGCGCCAGGCTTTTTGACCTTTCGACCAATAATCTAATCTTTTTCGCGAACCGCGACAAATTGCCGCGCTCGCCGACGCGCGAAGCAAACGGCGTTTTCATCAATCAAAGCAAGATTCAAACGCATACGTTTTCAACCGTTGAAACCGAAAGCATCACGAGAACCGATAAATTGCCGGAAAAACAGACGGTCGGCACGGTTCAAGTGAGGGTTCCGGACGGTGAAAAACCGCGCACCGTTATTCAAGCGTCGAACCTCGAACAGGAAGGAATCTGGACGCTCGGCGTGCAGCACACTGCCGGCTCGCTCGAAAAGTTTGTTTCCGGCACGCGCCGTAAAAATTTGGGCGTCAGCTTCGGGATTCTCGGTCTGCTGGCGGTAAGCATCGTTTTGATTTTCGTCTCGGCGGCGCGCGCGCGGATTTTCGCCCAGCGGCAGGTCGATTTTGTGTCGTCCGTCTCGCATGAATTTCGCACGCCGCTCGCCGTCATTTACACGGCGGGCGAAAATCTCGCGGACGGCGTCGCCAAAGAAGAACGACAGGTTTCGCGCTACGGTGATTTAATCAAAGCGGAAGGCAAAAAGCTTTCGACGATGGTCGAGCAAATTCTTGAATTCGCGGGCGCCAATTCGGGCAAAAAGAAATACGATTTTCGACCGCAGAGCGTGAACCCGATTGTCGCGAACGCAATCGGCGAATGCCGCGCGCTGATTGACGAAAAGGATTTTGCGCTGGAGACTGATTTGGCGGAAAATCTGCCGCTCGTCAAAGCTGACGCTAATGCTCTGAGCCGGGCGATTCAGAATTTAATCGGCAATTCGCTGAAATATTCGAACGGTTCGAAATGGCTGAAAATTGCGGCGAGCTGCAGCCGTGAAGGACGTGTGAAAATTACGGTCGAAGATAAGGGAATCGGCATCGCGGCGAAAGATTTAAAGCATATTTTCGAGCCGTTTTATCGCGCCAAAGCAGTAGTTGACGAGCAGATTCACGGGAACGGTCTGGGTTTGAGTCTGGTCAAAGAAACCGTCGAAGCGCACGGCGGCAAAATCGCGGTCGAAAGCGAAATCGGAAAGGGCAGCCGGTTCAGTATTCAGCTGCCGCAGGAAAGAAATTAGCCGCGGAGCAGCCGGGAAATCCGCGTTAACCGCGACCAAAAATTAAAATGAAAGTTTTACTGGTTGAAGACGAAGCAGGCTTGATTCTGACGCTGACCGACCGTTTGGAGGCGGAAGATTTTGCCGTTAAATCGGCGACCGACGGCGAGAGCGGTTTGCAAATCGCGCTGACGGAAAACTTTGATTTGATAATTCTCGATGTGATGCTGCCGCGTAAAAATGGTTACGACGTGTGCCGCGACCTCCGGCAAAAATCTATAAATACACCGATTTTGATGCTCACCGCGAAAGGCGAGACGATTGATAAAGTTCTCGGCTTAAAGCTCGGCGCGGACGATTATTTGACCAAACCCTTCGAGGTTATCGAGCTTCTGGCGCGCATCGAAGCGCTTCTGAGGCGTGCGCCGCGCGCCGCGAGCAATTCGGCGGACGCCTATGTTTTCGGCGATGTCGAGATTGATTTCCGGCGTGCGGAGGTCGTCAAAAACCGGCAGCCGGTCGAGCTTTCGGCGATGGAATTCAAGCTTTTGCAGTTTTTAATCGAAAATCGCGGCGCGGTTCATTCGCGCAATCTTTTACTGGACGAAGTTTGGGGCTACGACGCGATGCCTTCGACGCGCACGGTCGATGTGCATATCGCGTGGCTCAGGCAAAAGCTCGAAGATAACCCGAAATACCCGCAATACATCCAGACGGTTCACGGCTTTGGCTACAAATTCAATATCTGACAAAAAACGAATGGCGAAAAGTGAAAATTCTTTTCTACAATTCGTTTTACACTTTTCATTTTTCACTTTCCTGATACTTTTTCGAAAAAAAATTCGCGTTGACTGTTAAGAATTTGAGCAAATTTTTTGCTCGGTTTCAGTCAATAAAAATGTTGATTGATTCAACGGTTTAATAAACAGGAGAGAAGAAGATGAAATTAAAATTAACGGCTTTAACACTTATCGGAGTTTTTGTTTTTACCAGTTTGACGGCTTTCGCGGCAGATGTAAGTGTGAATAATAAAACCATTCAGCCGGTTGCGACCGCCAGCAGCAGCAGCACACTTACCACGAATTTGAACAATCTGAACAATATGGAATACTGCACGGTCGATTTGGCGGACTCGGCAAGCAATCTGAACGTTCGCACGTGGGAAGGTCGCGTCATCGGCAAGCTGCGTCACGGCACGAGCGTCTGGGTCAACGAATATTCGGGCGAATGGGCGCGCGTCAGCGTCAAGCGCGGCAGACGTTGGGTCGCCGTCGGCTGGGTTGACAGCACATACCTGTATTGCTAATTGATACTCGATAATAGTTGTGAAGGATGAGAAATGAAAATTCTCATCCTTTTTGTTTTTAAATAAATAAGCGCGGCGATTTTCTCCGCCTACGGCTCACCGAATCAGTTTCCTGACTTGTATGGAATTTAATAATTGAAATGACCGAAATGGTAGAAATATGATTTATTTGAACTACGCAGCTTTTCAGTATCGAATTCAAAAATTTCCGCAAAAAGAAGCTTCAACTTTAATAAACTCAAAAACTTACGTTCGTTAAGGTCGGCGGCAGGCAGCAAGCCACCGCTATTTGGCATAGCCTTTGCTTACTAATCTTCCCGCGAACCCCCGGAAAGATTAATAAAAATATATATTTGGAGAAAAATTTAGGCTCTGGTCGAGAACCGAAAAAATAATATTTCTGGAAAGGCAAAAGATGAAAATACTCAAAAACGCGGAACAAATCGAGATTAAGCGCAAACCGACGAACTGGAATTTTAAAGACCTCGAAGGACAGCGGTTCGGTCGTCTTTATGTGGCTGGCTATCTCGGGAAACGGTTTATGAATTCCAATACTTTTTGGCTGCTTCATTGCGATTGCGGAAATTTCGGGCGGGCGACGACGCAGCAGATTACGAGCGGCAAATTAACCAGCTGCGGCTGCGCCAAAGAATCTGTAAATACCGCCGCGCGCAATTAAAAAACCGACTAATCCGATAAAAATAGGGCAGTGTTTCCGAACACTGCCCTTTAAATTTCTCCGTCGGAGATAAATCAATGAGTCCATTTTTCTTTGATTATAGACATTGCAATCAGCAGAAGAAAAAAGGCAAACAAAATGCCGATGTTGGTTAGTGTTTCCATAATTTCACCCAACCTTGCCTGAATATCGAAATAAAAAGGATATTCAATTCTACCAATCGCTGAGCCTTTCTTTTGTAATACGGATTACATAAGAATTTTTTTTTACCATCAAAAAAAATATTTTTATTTAACTTAATGTCATCAAGATGACAAACAAGCGGGATTTATGTGTTATAGTTGGACTTCCAAAATAATTAAATCTTCAAGAGAGGTACTCATATGAAAACTACAATTTCGTTCGTCTTGCTGACGATTGCTTTCGTGTTGACGGCTGCTTCAACTACTCTGGCTGAAAAAAAATTCAAATTCCACGCCGACGAAACATTTATTTATGACCCGTTTGGCTCGGGCGGAGGTTTTGCGGACTGGATTAACGGAATCGGCGAAGGCGATTTCCCGAACTGCCGCACAAATTACGGGCTATTGCTGCAAAAAAATGTTCCGACCGCCACCAACGTCGCGGTCGGTACCGTCGTGGAAGACATAAGCGGCGCGGTCGTTACCGACAGCGACACGCTTGGCTATGATATTCGAAACGACAGCCCGTGCCTGCACGGCTCGCCGCGCTTTAACGTCGAATACAGGCTGCCCGACGGCACGGAAGGTTTCAGCTTTGTCGGGGGCTGCGCCAACGGCACAATCACGACCAGCCCGCAGGACCCGAGCTGGAGCCGCGTGACTTTCGATTTGCAGTCGCAAGCCTTTCCGGCAATTCCCGTCGGCTCGACGATTGAATCGGTGACTTTGATTGTCGATGACCAGGGCACTTTCAATCTAGACAACATTCAGTTCAGGGGTCTATATGTTGGCGACCCCAACAGCAAAGCCGGACCCGAGCCGCGCTGCGCGCTGTAAAACCGATTACGAATTACTAATAAACGAATTAGGAATTAAAGAAAAGCAATTTTCTTTAATTCCTAATTCGTTTTTCGATTTCTTAAGCTTCGTCGTCGCTTGCCGGAAATGCTACGATAATTTCAACAGACAAACGAGGTGAAAGGGTAATGAATTTAACGGGCAATACGGTTTTGATTACGGGCGGCGCGAGCGGTATCGGCTGGACTTTTGCGGAAAGATTTTTGGCGGCGGGCAATGAAGTGATTATCTGCGGGCGGCGCGCTGAGCGGCTGCTCGAAATAAGCGAAAAATACCCGAAGATTCATACGCGCGTCTGCAACGTGGCGGATGAAGGAGCGCGCATCGAGCTTTTTGAATGGGCGACCGCCCGCTTTCCGGCGCTCAACGTGCTTGTCAATAACGCCGGGATTCAGCGGCGCGTGTCCTTGCAGGAAAGCGAGAATTGGCAGGACACCGAGAGCGAGATTGCGGTGAATTTCAGCGCGCCGGTGCATCTTTCGCGCCTTTTTATCCCGCATCTTTTGCGGCAAAACAATCCCGCGATTCTGAACGTCACGTCCGGCTTGTCGTTTGCGCCTCTGCCGAACGTGCCGGTTTATTGCGCGACGAAAGCGGCGCTGCATTCGTTTACGATTTCGATGCGTTTTCAATTAGCGGAAACGCCGGTTGAGGTTGTCGAAATCATTCCACCGGCGGTCGATACGGATTTGGGCGGGGTCGGTCTGCACACGTTCGGCGTCAACGCGAACGAGTTTGCCGACGCGGTTTTTGAAGGTTTGAAGGAAGGAAAACAGGAAATCGCCTACGGCACGGCGCTCGTCTCAAGCCGCGCGTCACGCGAGGAGCTGAACGAAATCTCAAGGCAGATGAGCCGGATGATTCGCTGATTGAACCCGCGTCGGAGATAGAAGAAATAATGTGATTTTTAGAAATCGAGTGGTGTCATAATTCTATGAAAATCTTGATGTAACAATTCAAAATTAAGAATTGAACGGAAAATAAAACCGCTTGGAAAAATAATAAGCGGCGGAAAGTGTTAAAGTAAGAGTATGTTATTTATGGATATTCCCTACGTTCGCGAGAACGAACGGATAGAAAAAGAAACTGTACTTAAGGAATTGGCGCTTTTGACGATTAGCGAAACTGTCAGAGACGAAGCGTTTGCCGCCGTTTACAATCCGAAACCGCGCGGGGTGACGTTTGAGGACGGAGATTTATGGCAAGCCCAGATGCTCAGCAGGGTTTTTATAAAACTCGGAATCCCGTACCGGCTGGCGGAAGTTTCGGAGTTTGCCTGACTTGAAGTTCAGGCTTTTACGGCATATGGGATGACGTAAATCGTGATGGCGAGGAAATGAAAAACGCTGCCCATCAGCACGAAAACGTGCCAGATGGCGTGGTGGTGGCGGATACTTTTCCACGCAAAGAAGATGACGCCGATGGAATATGCCAAACCGCCCGCGACGATAAGCGCAATCGCTCCGAATCCGAGCGCGGCAAAGAGCGGCTCGACGGCGAAGACCCCAATCCAGCCCATCACCAGATAACTCAGCACGGACGCAATCTTAAATCGTTTGAAGAAAATTATCTTGGTAACGATTCCGAAAGCCGCAAACGCCCAGACGAATAAAAACAAGCTCTCGCCAATCCCTGAGCGCAAAACGACGAGCGTAAACGGCGTGTAAGTTCCCGCAATCAGTACGTAGATGCAGCAATGATCGAGGATTTGGAGCTTGCGTTTGAGCTCGGGCGACGTCGCGCTGTGGTAAAAAGTCGAAGCGCCGTAGAGCGTCACGAGCGACGAGCCGTATAAAACGCTGCTCGCAATGTACCAGAAATCGCCCTTGACGCTTCCCAGTATAACGAGAAACACAAACGCCGCCAGACTCAGCACCAAGCCGAAGCCGTGCGTTATCGTATTGGCAAATTCTTCGATAGTTAATTCTTTGAGCCGCGCTCTGACCATAAACCGATTATACGGCTGAAAGTCGCGGTTTGTCAGTAATATTTTTGTAAGAGTTAAGAAGAAGTTTTAACGCGGCGGCGCAAAATCGCAAGGGCGCGAAGTTTATTAAAGTTTTGTTCGTGTTTGAAAAAGTAAATCTTTAAATTTAGCGTTTTTGCGCCTTTGCGCCGCCGCGTTAAAAAATTTCTAAAACGTCGTTTCGCTCGTCGCGCGTTCGCGGCGTGCGACGCCGGAAGCGTAGGCGGCTTCTTCAACTTCTTTGGCGACCGCCTCACCGACGCGCCGGTCGAAAACCGACGGGATGATGTAGTCGGGATGCAGCTCGTCGTCGGCGATTATTCCGGCAATCGCGTTCGCCGCCGCCAACTTCATTGCTTCGTTAATGCGCGAGGCGCGGCAATTCAACGCGCCGCGAAAGATACCCGGAAAGCAGAGAACGTTGTTGATTTGGTTCGGGTAATCCGAGCGTCCCGTCGCCATCACGGCGACAAGTCCGGCGGCGTCTTCGGGCATAATTTCGGGAATCGGGTTTGCCATCGCGAAAATAATCGGGTCTTCCGCCATATTTTCGAGGTCGGTCGTATCAATCACGCCCGGCACGCTCAAGCCGAAAAATACGTCCGCGCCTTTGATAACGTCGTGCACGGAGCCTTTTTCCTTGTTCGGGTTGGTGTTGCGCGCGTACCAATCTTTGACCCAGTTCATATGCTCGGCGCGACCTTCGTAAATCGCGCCCGACTGGTCGCAGCCGACGATGTTTTTCACGCCCGCCGCCATCACAATCTTTGAACAGGCAACGCCCGCCGCGCCGACGCCGTTGACGACGACCTTGACGTCTTCCATCCGTTTGCCGACGATTTTGAGCGCGTTTATCAGCGCCGCGAGGACGACGACCGCCGTTCCGTGCTGGTCGTCGTGAAAAACCGGAATGTCGAGTTCTTCTTTTAATCTATCCTCGATTTCAAAACAGCGCGGCGCGGAGATGTCTTCGAGATTGATGCCGCCGAACGCGACCGCGATGCGCTTGACGGTTTCGACAATCTCGTGCGGGTCCTTCGTGTCGAGACAAATCGGAAACGCATCGACGCCGCCGAATTCTTTGAAAAGCTGGCATTTTCCTTCCATCACCGGCATTGCCGCCGCCGGTCCGATGTCGCCCAAACCGAGCACGGCGGTTCCGTCGGAAACGACCGCGACGGTGTTTTTCTTGATGGTCAGGGTAAAAGCTTTTTCCGGGTCTTTGGCAATCGCTTCGCAGACGCGCGCGACGCCCGGCGTGTAAGCCATCGACAAATCGGAGCGCGTTTTCAGCGGTATTTTTGAAACCGTCTCGATTTTTCCGCCGAGGTGAATCAGAAATGTTCTATCCGAAGTGTTGACGACTTCGACGCCGTCAATCGTGTTCACCGCTTTGACGATTTCTTCGTCGTGTTTTTCCGAATAGGCGTTGACGGTGATGTCGCGAATCAGAAAATCTTTGCCGACCGACACAATATCGACGGCTTCGATGTCGCCGCCGGCGCGTCCGATGGCGGTCGTGATTTCGCCCAATTTTCCCGGGCGGTTATGAATCTTGATGCGTAAAGTTAAACTGTAACTGGCGTTTGGCGTCGGATTATTTGACATAACAGCAAAGACTTAGAATACCTTTTCAGATTTTTTGAAGCAAATTGCAAAATGCGAGGCGCGCACGAAATTTTCGGCGTTTTGCGAAAAAAAAAGTGACGTTATTGTAAAAAAATATCGTGAAAAGAAAGCTCTCGATAACGTGAAATACTGGCTCTTATTGGAGTTTACGCAATTTTGCGGCTGGCTGCCGCAATCTGGCACAGGGCTTGTTTCCTCGAAAAAGCGGATGCAGTAAATGAAGCATCACAAACTGCAAAATCTTTGGAGGGAATATGGAAAATATTAATACTACGGTCGTTGTCACGACTTATATCAGCTATGTGGTTTTGAGCGTTGTTTTAACGGTTTGGGTCGCGCAGACACTGCACAAAAACGGCAGAGTTTTTCTGGTTGACGTTTTTAACGGCAACGAAGCGCTGGCGGATTCGGTCAATCACCTGCTCGTCGTCGGATTTTATTTGATAAATTTCGGTTACGTCAGCCTTGCCTTAAAGATGAGTACCTATCCGGTCAACGCCGCGACCGGCATCGAATCGCTGTCGTGGAAAATCGGACTGGTGCTGCTGGTTTTAGGCGGAATGCACTTTTTCAATCTCTTAATTTTCAATCGCATTCATCATCGCCCGAAATTAAACCGCAATTATCCGCCGATGCCGCGCGAAAGCGTCGTACAGGGATAGAGCGCGCAAAATTTTGGTAGCCCGACTCGACCGAGTCGGGCTATAATTTCTTTAGCAGGGTTATGGGTACGATACAGAACGCGTTCATTGTCGGATTGGGAATTCTCATCAGCATCATTCTTTTCGCGCAGGGTGAAAAATTCAATCTGCAAAATACCGATTACGGCGAATTGGTTCGTGAATGCCGCGAACTGCGATTCGATTACGGCAATTGCGTCGAGCGGCGCGGTTCTGAAATCAGGCAGGAATACGGCGCGGAGTACTGGGAATTGGAATCGAGAAAAGAGCGGCAGATGGCATTTTTGATTATTCCGTGCGTCGTTCTGATAACGGCGCTGTTCGTCGGTTTTGCGACGAGCCGCAATGAGAAAAATTTGACGATGCTCGCGCTCGCGCCGCTTTTCTTAAGTTTTTTAAGATATTACCCGTATGCGCCCGAAAAATGGATGGTTCCGCTTTATTTACTCTTCGCGGCGTTCACGGCTTATCTAATCTCACGCAGCAAACGAATTTTGTTTGCCCGTTAGAGCAGCGGTCTCAGAAGCCCGCGAAAAATTCCTTTAATCTCGACCTTGTCAGCCGGAATTGTGATGGTTTCGTAATTTTCGTTCGAGGGGCGAAGCTCGACGTTGGCGCCGTCGCGGAAGATGCGTTTCATGGTTACGCGGTCGCCGCTGACGATTGACACGACAATATCGCCGTCACGCGCAAAGGCGCGTTTTTCAATCAGCGCAATGTCGCCTTCGCAGATGTGCTCGTCGAGCATCGAATCGCTCTGGACGCGGAAAGCACAGAGTTTTTCGGGTTTGTTGAAGCCGAGCAAAAACGTCGGCACGAGCAAAGTTTCGTCGCTGAAATCGTCGAGCAGACGCATTGAAGCGGGCAGGTCGAGCCATTCAATCTCGCAAACTAAATCCGAGACGGTTTCTTTCGGAAAAAGCTCGAGACTGAAACTGCCGTTTTCACGGCGGCGCGAAATCAAGCCCTGTTTTTCGAGTGCGGTGATGTGTTTGGCGACTGCCGCTTTCGAAGCGAGCCGGAAGTGTTTGGCAATCTGCTGGTAAGATGGCTTGTAGCCGCGTTCTTCGATAAACGTGGAGATATATTCTAAAATTTCTTTCTGACGTTTCGTTCGCGGTTGCATAGAATACTAGATTCTATTGATTCGGGTTTCATCTAGTCAAATGTGGAAATCTGAAGAAACAGCCATTTTATTTTTTTAGCCGCGGATTGAAGCGGTTTTATGCGCAAGTTTTCTTTCAGCAATGGCAGGTTTGAGTTAAATCAATAAATCGAACCAAAATATAAATCGCCTGATTCGCGCTCATCCGCGGCTAAAACTATTTCAAGGTTTCGTGGGTTGAAAAAATCATTGACGCGCCCGATTGATAAAAGATAGAATTAATTCGGACGATTTGGCTTTTTTCACCTCAGAGCAAAATCATTTCACCGAAACCCTAACGCGTCCAAAACACAGCAATATGTCAAGCAGAATAGACGATTTACTGCGAATGGCGATGAGCTTCGGCGCATCCGATTTGCATCTCAGAGCAGGTTCTTATCCCGTGATTCGCGTCAACGGCGAGCTGCGTCCGCTTTCGGGCGTCGAGCGTCTGAATCAGGAAGAAACGCTTGAAATGGCTTTTTCGATGATGTCGAATCGTCAGAAACAGCATTTTAAGGAAGTCTACGAAGTTGACATCGGCTACGGCGTTTCGGGTTTGGGGCGTTTCCGCGTCAATATTTTCCAGCAGCGCAATTCAATCGGCATCGTCGCGCGCGTTATCTCCGACCACATCCGCAACTTTGCCGAACTCGGTCTGCCGCCGATTCTTAATAAAATCGCCGACGAACAGCGCGGGCTGATTCTCGTCACGGGCACGACCGGTTCGGGTAAATCGACGACGCTTGCCGCGATGATCGACCATATCAACAAGTCGCGCAACAGCCACGTCGTGACGGTCGAAGACCCGATAGAATTTCTGCACAAAGACAAAAAATCATTTATCACGCAGCGCGAAGTCGATGTCGACACGCGCTCGTTTGCCGAAGCCCTGCGCGGCTCGCTTCGACAAGACCCGGACGTGATTCTGGTCGGCGAAATGCGCGACCTGGAAACCATCGAAACCGCGCTCGTCGCGGCGGAAACCGGGCATCTCGTCTTTTCAACCCTGCACACGCTCGACGCTTCGGAAACTTTAACGCGTATTATTTCGGCGTTTCCGCCGTACCAGCAAAAATCGATTCGTATCCAAATCGCCGGACTTCTGAAAGCGGTCGTTTCACAGCGTTTGATGAAATCGGCAAAAGGGAATTCGCGCGTGCCGGCAGTCGAAGTTTTAATCTCGACGCCGCTCATTCGCGATTACATTCTGCATGAAGACAAAACCAACCAGATTCGCGACGCCATCGCCGCCGGTACCTCGCAGTACGGTATGCAGACGTTTGACCAATCATTGTTTTATCTTTATCAATCGGGCTTGATTTCTCTGGAAGAAGCCCTGCGCGGCTCGACCAACCCGGACGAATTCCGCCTGCGGCTTGCCGGCATCCAAAACACATCGACGATGGCGAAAGAAGAAATGGAAAAACAATCCGGCGTCGTCGGCAGTGTGAGCGATTTGATTACAAGAATGTAAATCAAGCTTAAATTTTAACTGAAAGTCCAAAGTCGGATAAGTCGGCTTTGGACTTTTTCGTTTGGGTTTGAAAAACGCCGAGCGGGGATAAAGAAAGGCGAAATTGACCCCGACCGTTATTGTTTTTAATCGAAAAATCGATTTTAAGTGTTAAATTTTACCGATATTTAAAGTTTTAACTTCTTTATCTTGACAGCAAAGTCTAAGGACGTGTAAATTCTAGTTTTGTTCGGGCAACAGTGCGATTACGGAACGGAAGCTATACGAGATGCCTTTTCTCTCAATTTATATAAATTTCACAGAAAAAGCACAGGGCATAAATTATCTTCTTTCCATCTGCATTGTTTAAGGCTATAATTGATAAAATTCGCTGCAGGCAATCAATTACTTCGCTTGACCGAACAAACGGCGATATTCGCACTTATAAAAGTAGCTATTTTAAAAAGGAAATTTACAAAAATATAGATGTCTAATGATGTTATTAAAGAAACCGAAGAATCCCCGAACCAGCAGGCTCCGGTTTCTGAAGAAAAAGAACAAGTAACTTCTGCCGAAACGGCGGCAGATGAACAGCAGGCTTCGACGGAAGAAGATTTCGGCTCGATTCTCGAAAAATTCGAGCAGGACCAAATCACATTCCACTCGGGCGAAACGGTGAAAGGCAGAGTGATCGGTATTTCCGACCACGGCGTCGTCGTCGATTTCGGTTACAAATCCGAGGGCATCGTGCCGCTTGAAGAATTTGCGACCGAAAGCGGCGAGCTTTCCGTCAAAAACGGAGACGAGGTCGAAGTTGTTATCAAAAACATTCACCCGGGCGACGCGCCGCCGATTCTGTCGCGCAACGACGTGCTGCGCCGCAAAGCGTGGGACACGATTGAACGCGCCTACAATGAAGGCACGCCGATTACCGGTTATGTGGTTGATAAAACGAAAGGCGGTTTGCGCGTCGATATTAACGGCGTCGAAGCGTTTTTACCAGGCAGCCTGGCAGATTCGCGTCCGAATTTCAACCTCGACACATTTCGCGGGAAGGACATTGAAGCCAAGGTCATCAAATTCAGCCGTAAGCGCAACAACATCGTGCTTTCGCGCAAAGCTTTGACGGACGAAGTTATCAACGCCCAAAAGAGCGAAACCCTGAGCCGAATCGAACAAGGCTTTGTCATCGAAGGAACCATCAAGAACCTGACCGATTACGGCGCATTTGTCGACATCGGCGGCATCGACGGGCTTCTTCACGTGACCGATATGTCGTGGGGCAGACTGCTCAACCCGTCGGAAATGTTCAAGGTCGGCGATACGGTGCAGGTCAAAGTTCTCAAACTCGACAAAGAAAAAGAAAAAGTCTCGCTTGGCTACAAGCAGCTGATTCCTGACCCGTGGTCGAGCGTCGTCGAAATCTATCCGGTCGGCGCAAAGATTAAGGGCAAAATTTCGAGCGTTGCCGAATACGGCGCGTTTGTCGAATTGGAACCCGGTGTCGAAGGTCTTGTACACGTTTCGGAAATGAGCTGGTCAAAACGCTCGAAGAGTCCGAAACAGATGTTTAAGCCGGGCGAAGAAGTCGAGGTTCAGGTGCTTGGTGTCGATACCGAAGACCGCCGCATCAGTCTCGGAATGCGCCAATTGCAGCCGAATCCGTGGCAGGCAGCCGCCGGTAAATACCGCGTCGGGATGACGGTCGAAGGCAGAGTCCGCAACGTAACGGATTTCGGCGCGTTTATCGAGCTTGAAGACGGCATCGACGGTCTCGTTCACGTATCCGACATTTCGCGTTCCAAAAAGGGCAAAGCGCCCAAAGAATTGGTGCAGCGCGGCGAACAGGTGAGAGCCGTCATTACAAGTCTTGACATCGACAATCACCGCATGTCGCTTTCGATGAAAGATGCGATGCCGAGTTCGTGGGACGCGTTTGTCGCCGACCACAAAGCGGGCGATGTCGTGAAAGGCAAAATCTCGCGCTTTGCCGGATTCGGCGTGTTTGTCGAGCTGGCTGATGAGCTTGAGGGGTTATGTCATATTTCCGAGCTTTCGGACGAACGTATCGAGCATCCCGAAAAGATTTATAAAATCGGTCAGGAATTGGATTTTAAAATCCTGCGGATTGAATACGACAACCAGAAAATCGGTCTGTCGCACCGCGCGGTCGGCAAGGAAAACGAGCCGTCGGTCGATTACAGAAGCTATACGACGGAAGCGAAAGGCGGCATGGCGTCGCTTGCCGAATTGGCTGGAAAGTTGAATTTCGGAGCCGCTAAACCGGAAGAGAAAAAAGAAGAACCCAAAAAAGACGAGCCGAAACAGGAAAAAGCGGAAGAAAAACCGGCTGAAGAATCGAAACCCGATTCTTCAGCCGGAGCCGCCCCGGAAGAAGCCGTTGAAGCAGTAAGCGAAACGAGCGCAGCTGAAACCGGCGAAACAAGTGAAGTCGCGCCGGACGAAGCGCCGACCGAAGAAGCGCCGACCGAAGCGGCAGCGGAAGTGCCGGCGGAAGAAGCAGCCGCCGAAACTTCAAATGACGCGGCGGCTGAAACCGAAGTCGCGCCGGAAGAAACATCGGAAGCCGCGCCGACTGACGCGGCGACGGCGGAACCCCAGGATTCTACCGGCGATGCGGACGCCGCAGCGGCAACTTCCGAAACGACGGAGGAACCGGCAAAGGAAGACGCCGGGGAACAGACCGCGAACGGTTAATTTGTAAATTTACAAGGGGTTTTTGAGAGAGGACAAGATAAAGATGACAAAAGCTGACTTAGTTGAAAAAGTTGCAAAAGAAGCGGAAATGACAAAAAAAGATGCCGAACAACTTGTCGAGATTGTTTTTGACAGCATTATCGGTTCCTTAAACGAGGGCGAAAAAATCGAATTGCGCGGTTTCGGCAGTTTTCGTGTTCGTGAACGCAACGCCCGCAAAGGACGCAACCCGAAAACCGGCGCGGCAGTCAGCATTCCAGCTAAACGTGTAGCTTATTTCAAACCCGGCAAAGAGTTAAAAGAGTTAATTAATAAAGGAAAATAAGTAGAGAGTAAGGAGCGGAGAGTCAAAAATAGATTCTCCGCTCTTTACTCACCGCTCGCTTATGGATGTTTTGTGGAGTCCCTGGCGATACGATTACATAAAAAGCGGCGACAGCGAAACCGGCACCGTTTCTACCGGGTGTGTGTTTTGCAGCATTTTGCAGAGTCCGGCAAGCGACGAAGAAAAATTCATTCTTCATCGCGCCGGATTTAATTTTGTCATCCTTAATATCTATCCATACATCAGCGGTCATCTGATGGTCGTGCCGTATGAGCATATCGCTAATCTGGACGATGCCGGAAAGCAGACGACCGATGAACTCATGGATTTAACCAAGCAATGCCAAACCGCTCTGCGCGAAGCTTACGCGCCGAACGGTTTCAACGTCGGGATGAATCTCGGCAAGGCGGCGGGCGCGGGCGTCGCAAATCATTTTCATCAACACATCCTGCCGCGCTGGATTGGCGACTCGAATTTTATGACCGCCATCGGTCAAACCCGCACGATTCCCGAAGATTTACAAACAACCTACGACAAACTGAAAGGAAAATTTTAATTGGCGGCAAGCGGCAAGCGGTAAATTTTATTAATCACTTACCGCCTACCGCTTTTTAAGTCCGAAATTTTCGCGCAAATTTTTTTCCGAGAGTTTATTGTAATGTTCCGCCTTTGATTTTGTCTGTTTGAAATACGAGTTTAACAGTGTGCCGTAGAAGTCTTTTACAATTCGGAATGCTTTTTTCCCGCCTTTAAGCATTTGTCGCAAACCATTGCACCCGGGTAACTAAATTTGGCATTAAGATTTTTACACGACGAACAAGCTCGTATGCCTGAACTGAGGCTGTATTTCAACGGCTCGGTGAGCGTAACTTTTAGAACCGGAATGAGCAGCAGTAGAGAAAGCGAAAACAACAGGCGGATGTCGAATAAATAAATTGATAGACCGCAAAGAGCGACCGGCAAAACCATCGAAATAATTGAGCTGGAATATGAGGTTTTGAGATATTTACCGCAATTCTTACATTTTTTTGGCGCGTGTTCGTCAAGACAAACCAGGTCGAAAAACCTTAATTTATGCCGGCACCAGGGACAAATTTTTTCCAAAAGCTCGAACATTTCACAAATTATTTGACGGTTTTGGCTTCCGCTTTGTCCGGCTGGTGCGAGCGGTCGATAGCTTCGTCTTCGACCTCGCCGCCTTTGCTGATTGGGATTTCCGCCGGTTCTTTGTAATGCAGCCCGCGTTCCTCGCTGTCGAGCAGCTCTTTCGGAATCAGGATTCGCTGCATCGAACTGGGCGGCGTGTAGCCCGGATAATCGACGCGCGAATGATAGATGGAAATGAGCGATTTTATCATCGATTCGCGAATCATCGTCAGCTCGCGAAGGGTTAAATCGCACTCGTCCAATTGGTCGTCCGAAAGAATCGCGTCGATGATTTTCGTCACAATAAAGCGAATGTTTTCCGGGTTCGGTTCGTCCAAGCTGCGCGCTGCCGCTTCGCAGCTGTCGGCAATCATCATAATCGCGGCTTCCTTAAACTGCGGCTTCGGTCCCGGATAGCGAAAATCGTTTTCCGAAATATCGTCGGCGCTGCGCGCTTCGGTCTGCGCTTTGCGGAGAAAATAATGCAGCGTGCGCGTGCCGTGATGCTGGGGGATAAAGTCGATAATGCGCTGTGGTAAGCCGATTTCTTTTGCTAGTTTGATGCCGTAGGTGACGTGGCTGATAATGATTTTCGCGCTTTGCGTCGGCTTGAGCTTGTCGTGCGGGTTTTTGCCCAGCTGGTTTTCGACAAAATGCTCGGGCGCGGCGGTTTTGCCGATGTCGTGATAAAGCGCGCCGATGCGTGCCAGAAGACCGTTTGCGCCGACGACCCGGCAGGCTTCTTCCGCCAGCTGCCCGACGGCGTGGCTGTGCTGGTTTGTTCCCGGAGCGCGCAATGCAAGCTGTCCGAGCACCGGCAAATCGGCGTTTGATAATTCAAGCAATTTAACATCGGTCAAAATTCCGAAAATCGATTCGCACAGCGGCAAGAGAACCGCCGTCACCGCCGCCGTTATCAAACCGTTCATCAAACCGCAGGCGATTGCCAGCAAAACCGTATTCAGGATAAACGGCTGCTGCGTGTAGCCAATTAAAGCGACCGCTGTACCGGCGCTTGCCGCGCCGACGAAAACGCCCGCAATTGTTACCGATTGGCGCGAGCGATAACGCCCGATTCCGTAAACCGCAACCGCCGACGCAATCGCTGCAAAAAGCGCAAATTCAAGATTTTTCGGCGCGAGCAGCCCGGCAATCAAAGCCAGAAACAATCCGGTAAAAAGCGCGGTTCGGCGGTCGGCTAATAAAGTTATCAGCAAGCTTCCGGTCGCAAACGGAATCGCAAACGACCAGAGCGTCGAGTCGTTGAGCGGCGCTTTGACATTCTGCGCGGCGGTAAATTCGGCAATCCGGAACAACGCCGCCATTATCGCCGTCTGGATGAGGATGATAAAACCGAAGAGCGCAAAGGTCTTTTCTTCCAAAAGCGTGAGGCGCGTGCCGACCTGATTATGCTGGATAAATTTCCACGCCGTCCAGAAAAGCGCAGAGATTATCGCGAGCAGTCCGAGAAAGCGGTTGACTTGCCGGCTGGACTGGCTGTAGCTGCGAATGGCGTTGATTTTTGAAAGAATTTCGGGCGTCACGATGTCGCCTTCGTCGGCGATTTTCTGCGTGCGTTTGAGAGAAATTGTCACCGAGGGAACCTGATTTGCAGCAGCTTCACGCGCCGCGTCGGTTGCGACGCTGTCATATGCCACGCTCGGTTCGACCAGCGTTTCGGTTGCCGTGTAAAAGGCTTCGGTTTCCTTCGGCGAAAGACTTTTTATCGCTTCGAGTCGTTCTTTAAGCCGGCTGCGCGCCGCCGAAAGCGGAATCCAGTTTGATTCGGGCATCGAAACTTTCTGGTCGACATTCGGTTTCGAGCGGTCGATTATCGAAACTTCGCTTTTGAAAAACTGCCGTTCCGAATCGTCGTAAATATACCCGGACGAGGTTTCGCGCAGCGCGCTCGAAACGGCGTCAAGCTCATTGCGGCTGTAATTTCTCGACGCTAAAATTTTCCCGACTTCCGCGCCGCCCGCGCCCGTCCAGTGAATTTCGGCTTTGGCGTCGGAATTTGTTTGTTTATTCGCCGGTTTCTCGTTTGAATTTGCGGGCGTTTCGCCGTGCCGCTGGAGCTTTTCCCAGGTTGACAAAAATCTCTGCACCGCCTGGTCGGATTTGTTGGATTCGAGCCGGAAAATCGGCGCAATTTTCTCGCGCGCCGCGGTTCGACGCCCTTCGGTCGTTTCAATGTCGGGAACCGTTATGTCGGCGGGCGAAATGACGCTTTCGCGAACGATGTCGCCTTCCTTGTACTGCTCGCCCGAAGCGCGCCACAGCGGATTGTTGATGAGCAAAGTCGTGAGAATGCAGAGAAAAGCAAAGCCCGCCCAGAATCTCTGCGCGGATGTGAAATTCCCGAAAATCCGCCCGAAAAACTTTGTAACTCGTTGGCGGATTTTGGTAAATGGTGATGCCATTTCAGGCAAACGCTTGCTCATCTATGATTTAGATTTCCGAATTGCGCCTTTGGATTGCCGTTATTTTGCAATCGCAAACCGCGAATCGTCAATCGCAACTTGACCGATAATTTCGCCAATCTTTTCTATAAGAGGCTTAATTGTTCGGGGTTGGATAGCTGAAATTGACACAGTTTCGCGGTGTTTGTCAATCTCAATCTGCCGTTCAAGCGCCGTCAGAGAATCTGCGTCGAGCAAATCCGCCTTGTTCAAAACTATTATTTGCGGAATTTCGTTGAGCTTCAGCTCAAGCAAAATCTTCTCGACCGATTCGATTTGCGCCGACGCGTTCGGGTTTGAGGCATCGACGACATGGACGAGCAAATCACTGTCGGAAATTTCTTCCAGCGTGGCGCGAAACGCGGCGACCAGAGTTTCGGGCAAATCACGGATGAATCCGACCGTATCATTGATGATGACTTCCTGTTCGTAGGGAAGTCTAAGGCGGCGCGAAGTCGGGTCTAAGGTCGCGAACATTTTCTTTTCGGCGTAAACCTTGCTGTCGGTTAAAGTGTTGAGAAGCGTGGATTTTCCGGCGTTCGTGTAGCCGACCAAAGAAATAATCGGCACGTTTTTCGAGACGCGATGCTTTCTTCTTTCCTGTCGCTGGCGGCTTAAATTATCGACCTGTTTTTCGAGCTGCGAAATTTTATCGCGCACGCGGCGGCGGTCGGTTTCGAGCTTTGTTTCACCGGGACCGCGCCCGCCGATTCCGCCCGCGAGTCGTGAAAACGCGGAGTTTTGACCCTGCACGAGACGGGGCAAAAGATATTTCAATTGGGCAAGCTCGACCTGCAGTTTGCCCTCGCGCGATTGGGCGCGCTGGGCGAAGATGTCGAGAATCAATTGCGGACGGTCGATGACCTTCAAATCCGTCGCTTCGGAAAGCGCGCGCACCTGGGCGGGCGATAATTCGGTGTCGAAAACAATTAAATCCGCTCCCAGACGCATCGAGCGAACTAATAATTCATCCAGTTTGCCGCGTCCGAGCACGGTGCGCGGGTCGATTTTCGGGCGGCGCTGGATGATTTTGTCCAGCACGACCGCCTCAGCCGAAAGCGCCAGTTCTTCTAATTCGGTCAAAGATTCTTCGGCTTCCGACAAATAGCCGGTCGTCACGCCGACCAGAATTACGCGGTCGCGGTTCGTCTGGCGATTGCGTGCCGTGCCGCGATTGCGCGCCATCTCGTTTTCGAGCGAATTTATCAAGCCGGTAAAATCCGTGTCGAGCTGTGACGGAATATTCGGCTCTAAAAACTCGTAGGGCAGCGATTGGCTCTCGGTTTCCAGTTTTTCGGCGGTCGAAGGCACCAGATGCGCCGAATAGACGAGATTCGGCAATCCCGTCCGCTCATCGACCTGAATAATCGACATCAAATCGAGCCGCAGAAGCGCCAGGTCAGTCAAGTCGTCCTGCGTCAGGCGCTCGCCGTTCAGGTGTGTGTGAACGCATCGAAGCCCGCGAAAACGGTCCTGCGACACGCGCGCGCGACCGAAATCAGGCATTTCAATGCGCTTGGCATCGCCGACCATCACGTATTCGACCTGTCCCTTGCGATTTAGGAGAACGCCGATTTGTCTGCCGGTTTCGTGCGAAATTTCTGAAAGCTGGCGCGCCAGCTCGGGCGAAACGATTTGTTCGGGCGCTACGCGGCGCGATGATAAGCGTTCGATGCGGCGCAGCTGATTATGCTTTAAACCTTGTGTGAAACCGTGAATGTTGCTGATAAAACTTCAACCTCCAATGATGAGATTATACCATATCAAAACCGCTGTTTTGCCATAACGCACGGCACGTCGTAAAATACAAGTTTTGAATCGGAGAAATTAATGAGCAAAGCAGGCAGAATTATTTCCATCACACCGCCCTATGCGATTCCGGGCGGAGAAATTGCAATCGAAGTAGCGGGTTTCGAAATTAACCAGACCGATGATTACGGCGTTTATTTCGACGGCAAGCGCGCACGGCTGGTCGGCGCGTCAGGCAGAAGAATCTTAGCGATTGTGCCCGAAGATTTCGATTCGAGCGACGTTGAGGTTCATCTGGAAAACGGCGGCGACCGCAGCGAACCCTTTAACTTAATCGTCGGCAAAATGCTCGCCGATGATATGCACATCGTCGCTAATCCGGCGGTTGACCCGAAGGATGATTCGCTAATCCTGACGCGTTCCGGCTCGCGCGGGCAGCATCTTCCGGTCACTCTTTTCAGGCTCGACGCGGACGGATTTTTGGATGAGCTGGCGGCGGATGTGATGAATCCGACCGGCATCGCATTTGACCAAAAGGGCACGTTTTACGTGACTAATCGCTCGGAGGGCGAAGTTTGCCGCATCGAGGGCGACGAGGAAATTATCGCGTTTTCGACCGGTTTGGGAATTGCGACCGGCATCGCTTTTGATCGCGACGGCGTGATGTACGTCGGCGACCGCAGCGGGACGATTTTCCGAATTTCGGATTTCGGCAACGCCGAAGCTTTCGCGACGCTCGAACCTTCCGTGAGCGCGTATCATCTGGCATTCGGCAGCGACGGAAAGCTTTACGTGACCGCGCCCGGATTGGCGAGTTTTGATTCGGTTCATGTCATCGACACAGCGGGTTTCGATACGAAATTTTATCGCGGGCTTGGACGCCCGCAGGGCTTGGCGTTCGACCGCGACGGCAATCTGTATGTTTCGGCTTGCATCGAAAGCCGCCGCGGCATCGTCCGCATCTCGCCCGACGGCGAAAAGGGCGAAATATTCGTCGCCGGCAACAACGTCATCGGTTTATGTTTTAGCCGCAAAGGCGAAATGCTTGTCGCCACCAGCGAAGCCGTTTTCAGCCTGCCGCTCGGAATTTACGGAACGCTTCTCAATTAAACTCGCCGGTTTTCGGAAACTGCTTGAAAAGTTTGAAATCAAAACGCGATATAAAATATGACGATATTTTATATCGCGTTTTAGTTTTTGATTTTTACCGGGCGAGAAAATAGATTTAAAGAGAATCGGATTCAAAATATGCGAAAAATATCCATTATCGGTGTCGGCAGGCTCGGCGGAGCATTGGCGATTGCTTTGTCGCGCAGTGGCTTTGCGGTCGAGAATCTGGTTGTCAGAAATCAGGAAACGGCAAACAAAATCTCCGGGTTTATCGAGCCGAAACCGTTAATTGCCGGTTTGGAAAATGTTTCCCTGATTTCGTCCGACATCATTTTTATCACCACGCAGGATTCTGAAATCGAAGCGGTCGCCGAAAGCCTCAAGGGAAAGCTCGGCGCGTCGAAACCTTTCATTTTTCACACGAGCGGCGCGTTTTCGTCTGAAATATTAAAGCCTTTGCGAGAAACCGGCTGCCCGACCGGGTCAATTCATCCGTTGGTTTCCTTAAGCGATGCCCGTTTGGGGGCGGAGCGTTTCACGGACGCCTATTTTTGCGTCGAAGGCGATACGGGAGCCGTCGATGCGGCACGGGAAATCGTCGCGGCTCTGGGCGGAAAATCGTTTTCAATCGAAACGAAATATAAAACTCTGTATCACGCTTCGGCGGTCACGGCTTGCGGACATCTCGTCGCGCTCGTCGACGTGGCGCTCGAAATGCTGAAAAAGTGCGGTTTGCTCGGCGCCGAGGCGAAAGAAACGCTGCTTCCGCTGATAAAAAGCACAGTTGAAAATCTCGAAGCGCAGACGCTTCCGGCGGCGCTGACCGGAACTTTTGCGCGTGCCGATTACCAAACATTTGAAAAACATCTCGCGACGCTCAGCGAAAATGTCTCCGCAGAGGCGCAGGAAATCTACCTGCAACTTGGCGCTCGCTCGCTGCATCTTGCAGAAGAACAGGGCGCGGAAAAAGCGAGCCTGCGGAAAATCGGCGATAAAATTTCGTTAGCGAAAAAGAATTTCAAGTGTTAAAATAAAACATATTCGATTACAGCTATGGCGAAAAAAAAGGGCGAAGAATTTCAGAAGGAAAAGGAGATTTTTTTGGAGCATATCCAAAAAGCGGGTCTGCGCCGCACTTCGCAGCGAGACTTGATTCTGGAGATTTTCCTGCGCACCGAAGAACATCTTTCGAGCGAAGACCTTTACTGGCTTGTTCAAAAACAAGACCCGACCCTCGGGCATACGACCGTTTACCGAACTTTAAAGCTTCTGACCGAGGCGGGACTCGCGCGCGAAGTTCGGTTCGGCGACGGCAAGACTTATTACGAGCATCATTATAATCACGATCACCACGACCATTTAATATGCACGGAATGTGGTAAAATCATCGAATTTTTTTCGGCACAAATCGAAGAATTACAGGACAAAATGGCGGAACAATTCGGGTTTCGCCTGACGAATCACAGTTTAAGAATGTGGGGCATCTGCGAAGATTGCCAACTGCGCGCCGCGGACATTCACGAAACGAATTCCGGCGCGCAGCCGCGCGTGCGCGTCAGAACGGTGGTTAATTAAATTTGCGAGTTGCAATTTTTAAGAAAGATTTTAATTGAGAAATATTATCTAGGAACAAAGTTAAATCGCAAATTGCCGATCGCAAATTGCAAATAAACAAATGGAAGCAGAACTCAAATTTGAGCGGGAAGATATAAACGGAATCGCGGTTGTCGGCAGTTATTTGATTGACTCGGCAAAGCGTTTAGGAATTGAAATTACGGACGATTGCGGGCGCCTGGGCTTGTGCGATACTTGCGCGGTGACGGTTGTCAGCGGGGCGGAATTTTTGTCCGCGCCGACGAAAGCCGAACGCGAACAATTAACGGAAGACCGTTTGAACAAAGGCGAGCGGCTGACCTGCCAGGCAAAAATCGCCGGCGCCGGTGAAATCGTTATTCGCACACACGAGAAAAAAGACGAGCGTCCCGACGAACACCGGCGGCACGAAGAATATCGCGAGGAATTCGACGCGCTGCCCTTAAGCGAAAAAGTCTCGCGACTGATGGAACTCGAAGCCGTCGCCTTGAGCGAAACGTTAACGTACGTCCTCAATGCACCTTACACAATCGGCGGAGCTGTCGTCGATTTCCTGAGCGGATTCGGCTTGAAATTCGATAAGGAAACCAAGGAAGCGCGAAAACCCGAAGAACATAAGGAAGAAAGCGGGCAAAACGGCGAAAGCGCAAAAGCAGCGCCGGTTGAAACGGCGGAAGACGAAATTATCGAAGCGGAAGAGAAAGCGCCGGAAGCCGGCAAAGCCGAAACGCCCGCTTCGGAAGAAACCGACAGTTAACGGGACGAGCCGGAAAAAGTGAGCGATAACAACAAATTAGCAGAAAGAAAACCGACCGAACTCATCAAAGAAAAGTCGCAGTATGCGATTGCCTTCGGTGTGATTGCGATGATGCTCTACATCACCGGCTTTCCGCTGTTCGTCATTTTTTTCTTCGGCATCCTTGCTTTTTTTATCTGGAAAACCTTGAGCGCGCCGTCAACGAACGGGACGCGCGAGATTTTTGAATTTTATCTTTTGGCAAACGACATCCTGCGCGACGACGAGCGCCGCTGGTACGGTTTCGAGATTCAGGAAGTCATCGCGCGCGGCGAGCGGATTCTGAAATATTTGAAGGGCGCGCCGCCGCTCGTCTTTTTCACTCTCGGCGCGCTGTACAACAAAATCGGCGACCATCAATCGGCGGAAAAGCATCTGGCATACGTTGTCGAAAACGAAACGGCGGACGAAAAATCGTTTGTTTACCCGTCACCCGAGCTTCGCGCCTACGTGAAAACCCTGCGCAAAATCGAACGCGAACCGGCAGAAGCGCCGCTCATGTCGTCAGCCGTTCGCGCACTCGAACGCGCGCGACGAAACCGCGCCAAATCGATTCTCGAACACAGCCGCGACGCGCTGCGCGAAATCGAATTCAAAAAGGTCGAAGCCGAACTCGAACGCAAGCACCACAAGGAATTACAAGAGCAGAACGAACCGAAACCGTTCGTTTCGATAGTTTCGGAAACCGTTCAAAAAGAAATCGAGCATCAGGCGCAAAAACAGATTGCGGACGAAGAAAAAGCGCAAACCGCGAATGGCGCGCCGAGAAAGGAAAAGCGAAAACGCGACAAGGCGAACGAAGATATTTTCGGCAACCGCAAATCAATCTCCGAAGTTTTGCACGATATCTACGACTCAAAATAACGGAAAATGTAAAACGGAAAGTGGAAAATTATAAATCGGTAATAGATAATTAAACCGATTTATTTTCAATTTTACATTTTCCGTTTTACATTTATTTATGCTTTCTGCTGAAATTATCGCGATTGGCTCGGAACTTCTAACTCCTGAAAAAACAGACACAAACAGTCTTTGGCTGACCGGCAAACTGAACGAAATCGGGATTGACGTGAAACTCAAAACGATTGTCGGCGACGACGCGGCGCGGCTCGAAGAAACCATTCGCGATGCCGTCAAGCGCTCGGACGTGGTTATCACGACCGGCGGGTTAGGACCGACCGAAGACGACATTACGCGCTCCGTTTCGGCGCGCGCGCTGGAGCGCGAAATGGTTTTTCACGAGGAAATCATCGAGCACCTGCGCGAAAGATTTCGCAGTTGGGGACGCGAAATGCCGGAAATCAATAAGCGGCAGGCATATGTCATCGAAGGCGCGCGCATTTTGCCGAACCCGAACGGCTCGGCGGTCGGAATGCTGGTCGAAATCGGCGAAAAGTTTCTGATAATCCTGCCCGGACCGCCGCGCGAAAATCAGCCGATGTTCATCGATTTCGTTTTCGGGAAGCTCCGGGAAAAGTCGGGCGAAATCGTTTTCCGCAAACGCGTTTTGAAAGTTTCCGGCATCGGCGAATCGGCGATTGACGAAGCGATTGCGCCGATTTATTCGGCTTACGAGCGCGTGCAGACGAGCATTTTATTCAACAAATCGGAAGTCGAAGTTCACCTCACCGCGCAGGGGAAAACCGAGACGGACGCCGACGCGCTGAACGAAGAAATCTCGTCGAAAATAATTGAAACTTTAGGTATCGCGGTTTTTTCCGTCAACGGCGAGGAAATGGAAGAAGTCGTCGGGCGGCTTCTGGTCGAGCGGGGCGAAACGCTTTCGGTCGCCGAAAGCTGCACGGGCGGCTTGATAAGCCAGCGCCTGACCGATATTTCCGGCTCGTCGCGCTATTTTATCGAAGGCGTCGTGGCTTACGCCAACGAAGCGAAAATGAACGCGCTCGCTGTTCCGGCGGAAATTATCGAGCGGCACGGCGCGGTTTCGGGTGAAACCGCCGAAGCGATGGCAAAAGGAATGCGCGCCCGCGCCCGAACCGATTACGCGATTTCAATCACCGGAATTGCCGGACCGAGCGGCGGCACGCCCGAAAAACCGGTCGGCACGGTTTTTATCGGTTATGCGGACGCGCGATTAACGAAATCCTTCAAAATCGTTCTGCCCGGCGACAGGTATTTAATCCGCTGGCGTTCGAGCCAGGCGGCGCTCGATTATCTCAGGCGGCAGATTTTGAAAAAAGATTAACCGATAATCTGCCGGTAAACTTCTGCATCGACGTTTCCGCCGCTGACGACCAGACAGATTTTTTTGCCCGCAAATTTCTCTTTATTTTCAAGAATCGCGCCTAAGGAAAGTGCGCCCGTCGGTTCGCACTTCAAATTTGCCAGATTAAAATAGACGCGCACGGCTTCGGCGATATTTTCGTCCCGCACCTCGATAATTTCCGACACGCCCCGTTTGATGATTTCCCAGTTGTGTTTGCCCAGACTCAAAGTGCGCGCGCCGTCGGCAATCGTCATCGGTTCCGCTTCGTTCGAAACTATTTCGCCCGCCTTTAACGAGCGCGCCGCGTCGTTGGCAAGCAGCGGTTCGGCGCCGATTAAGAGGCTTTGCGAACCCGCGCGGCACAAACCTTTTGAAATTCCCGAAATCAAGCCGCCGCCGCCGACCGGCACAATTACGATGTCAAAATTTTTCGGCGCTAATTCATCGCCGAGGCTCGAATTTCCGTCAATCACAAATAAATCGTCGTAAGCCGATGCGACGTAGCAATCCGGCATCGCGGCGGCAAGCGTCGCCACGCGCGCGCTTCGCCCGACTTTGCGCGTATCGACCAAATCAACGGTCGCGCCGTAATTTTTGACGGCTTCGATTTTTACGCGCGCCGAAGTTTCCGGCATTACGACCGTACATTTTTTGTTCAATAATTGACAAGCGTAAGCTAAAGCCTGCCCGAAATTGCCCGACGATGCGGTTAAAATTTCATCGTTCGGAACGTTCAAAGCCAAATTATACGCGGCGCGAAATTTAAAGCTCCCCGTGTGCTGAAAGGTTTCCGTCGCGACGGTCAGGTCAAATCCTAAATAATCTATTAGTTTTTGCGGTTCGATAAACGTAGTCGGGCGAATGGCTTCCGATAAAGATTTCATAAAAAAAAGATTAACGCCGGAGGCGCAAAGAGGCAAAGGCACGAAAGAATTTTAATAAAACTTTGCCAGCCTTGCGGCTTTCCGGCTTTGCGTTAAAATATCTTTATGACAAAAGCGAAATTCGGAATGATTGGACTCGGAACGATGGGCAGAAATTTCCTGCTCAACGTCGCGGAACACGGTTTCCCGGGCGCGGGCTATGATTTGGATGCCGAAAAACGAAGGCTGCTGCTCGAAGAAGGCGCAGGTTTTGATCTGCAAACGGGTGAAACGCTGCCGGAATTTCTTGAAAAACTGGAAAGTCCCCGAAAGATTATGATTCTCGTGCCCGCGCAGGTCGTCGATATTGTCATAAACGATTTGCTCGGCGCGCTCGCGCCCGGCGATATCGTGATTGACGGCGGAAACTCTCATTTTCCCGATACCGAACGACGCGAAAAAAGTCTGTCGGAAAAGGGAATCGAGTTTCTCGGCGTCGGCGTTTCGGGCGGTGAAGAAGGCGCGCGTCACGGCGCGAGCATAATGATTGGCGGCAATCGTGAAATTTACGAACACGTCCAGCCGTTTCTCGAAGCCGCGTCGGCAAAAGTAGACGGCGAATCCTGCGCGGCGTTTGTCGGCAATGGTTCCGCCGGGCATTTCGTCAAGATGGTGCATAACGGCATCGAATACGGCTTGATGCAGATTTTGGCGGAAACCTACGATTTTATGCTGCGCGTTTTAAAGATGAATTACACCGAGATGTCGGATACTTTCGCGCGCTGGAACGATTCCGAATTAAATTCATTTCTCGTTGAGATTACCGCCGAGGTTTTAAAGAAAATCGACGCCGACACGGGCATTCCGCTCGTCGAGCTGGTGCTCGACAAAGCCGCCCAGAAAGGCACGGGCAAATGGACTTCGCAGGCGGCGATGGATTTCGGCGTGCCGATTCCGACGATTGACAGCGCCGTTTCGATGCGCCAGATTTCCGCGCAGAAGGAAACGCGTCAACTGATTGCGAAAAAGTTCGGCAATCAGTTTTCGGTCGTTAGCGGGCAATTGCCGGCAAACGGCGACACGGTACGAAGCGAAGAACAGCACGATATGAAAGCCTCCTTCGCGCGTCAGGACGTTGAAACGACGGTCAGCGAACAGCAATCGGCGAACATCGGCGAACAGGAACACGAAACGGCGGCAAAAACGGTCGCTAATACGGCGGACGAAGCGAAAAACAGTGAAGTCCGCGAAGAATGCGGCGAAGATTTCGAACGCTTTATCGAAGAACTGAAAAACGCGCTGCTCGCGTCCTTTATCACGACCTACGCGCAGGGAATGTCTCTGCTGCAAACCGTTTCGGTCGAAAAAGAATACGGCTTAAACCTCTCGGAAATCTCGAAAATCTGGCGCGGCGGCTGCATTATCCGCTCGGCGCTGTTGGAAGAAATGCGTCGTGCTTTTGCCGATAACGCTAATTTGCCGAACCTCATGCTCGACGATAAATTCGCCGAAATTTTAAGCGCAAACCGCGAACACTGGCGCTCAATCAACGCCAAATTCGCCGAAAGCCGCATTCCGTCTTTGTGTCTGTCGTCGGCGCTCGCCTATTTCGACGCGTTTCGTTCCGAAAGATTGCCCGCGAACCTGATTCAGGCGCAGCGCGATTTCTTCGGCGCCCATACTTATCAAAGAATTGATAAAGAGGGAATTTTCCATACGCCGGATTGGGATAAATAAAAAAGAGGCGAGCTTTAATATTAAAGCTCACCTTTTTGAAATTCACAAAACACGCGGCTTAAGAATTATTCCGCGCGTTCGATTTTTCGCCCGCGTTGTTTTCTATATCTTCACGGTCTTCCTGATTTTGCTTCGGGCGCGGAAATTGATTTTCTTCTTCTTTCGTGATTTCACCCTTGTTGTTCGTGTATTCGTATTCGTTGATGTGATAGCCGCCGATTTTATAGTTCGGCTGATTTCTTGGCGGATCTTTTGGCATAAATTTTTCTCCTTTTTCTAAAATTTAATTTCCGCAGCGGCGAATGATTTGCGTACGCCGGTGGCGGATTAATTTTAGTTCAAGCAAAACCTATTCCTTTGCGCCCGTTTTCGTGAGTAATTCAAAATCCGCGGGTCGATTGACGTTGAAAAGCAGGTTGCCGTCGGCGCTCAAACGGCTCTCGTCGATATATTTCGGAAAAATCGCGTCGAGAAAATCGCGAACGGAAGCCGAATCGCTTTCGTGCAGAATTTTTTCGAGCGGCGGCAGACAATATTTTGCGCGATAGACGGCGCAGAGCGGCTGCGATTCGCCGTCCGTTTGTCGCGGCACGACCGCCGGATATTTGTTTAAGGCGAGCGCCGCATCAGCCAGATTTTCAATCGCCGCGCCCGTCACCAGCGGCAAATCGACCGCTAAGATTATCGCAAACTTCGTCTCGCAATTTTTCAGCGCGGCGTGAATTCCGCCGAGCGCCCCGCGCGCCGCATAAATGTCGCGAACCGTCGGCAGATCGGTTTCGACCGATTGCGTCTGGTTGAGAACGATTTTTACGGTTTCGCAAGTCGCCCTCAGAGTATTCGCGGCGCGGTCGAGAAAACTTTCGCCGTCGATTTCCAGATTGTATTTGTCGGCGCCCATCCGCGACGATTTTCCGCCGGCGAGCACGAAGCCCGTAAAATCTTTTTTCATCATCGATTCTTAAAAAGCACCCGAAAAAACTCTTTCGCCGTTGTGAAGATGCGGCGCGACCGTGATTTTGACGAGCTTCGAGGTCGGACAATTACTCTTTTCCGCCACGCTTTCGACCGGCACGAGCACGTTTGCTTCGGGAAAATAAGTCGCGGCGCAATTCGGGGGAATCGGGTACGGCACGACGATAAACGATTCGGCGCGGCGCGTCTTTCCTTCAAAATGGCTCGTAATATCGACGACTTCGCCCTGTTTCAATCCGCGTTCGGCGATGTCTCCGGCGTTCATCAAAATTATTCGCCGCGAGCCGTAGATGCCTCGATAGCGGTCGTTTTCCTCATAAACGGCGGTGTTAAACTGGTCGTGCGCACGGATCGTCGTCATCAAAAGCACGCCCTCGTCCAACTCGATTTTTTCGAGCGGCGACGCAAAAAATACGGCTTTTTCGGAATCGGTCGTGAATTTTCCTTCGTGCGGCGGGTTCGGCATGTAAAAACCGCCGTCCTGGCGCACTTTCTGATTGTAATTCTCACAGCCCGGCACGACGCGCGAGATGGCGTCGCGGATACGGTCGTAATCGTTTACCAATCTGTCCCAATCGACGCGCATCTTGTTTTTCAAAACCGCCTGCGCGAGCTTGCCGATAATCCAGACTTCGCTTCGCAGATGTTCCGACGCCGGTTCCAGAATTCCTTTCGACATCTGCACGTTGAGCATCGTGTTCTCGGTCGAGACGAACTGCTCTCTGCCGCCGGTCATGTCGATTTCGGTTCTGCCCAAACAAGGCAGAATTAAGGATTTTTTGCCCGTCACGAGCGCCGTGCGGTTAAGTTTCGTAATGACCTGCGCCGTCAGATTACAGTTTCGCAAGCCTTCGGCGGTCATTTCCGTGTCGGGCGTCGCAACCAGAAAATTTCCGCCCATCGCAAAGAAAACCTTCGCGCGCCCGTCATGCATCGCCTTGATTGATTCGACCGTGTCGAAACCGTTTTCCGGCGGCGCTTTAAAGTGAAATTCCTTTTCGAGATTAGCGCGAAACTGCGGGTTCATCTTTTCCCAGATGCCCATCGAACGGTCGCCCTGCACGTTTGAATGACCGCGCACCGGGCAGAGTCCCGCGCCCTGACGCCCGATTTGTCCGCCGAGAAAATGCAGGTTGGCAATGTCGCGAATCGTCGCGACCGCGTGTTTATGCTGCGTCACGCCCATCGCCCAGCAGGTAATGACGCGCCCGGCGTTGATATACAGTTCGGCGGCTTCTTCGATTTGCGCGCGCGTTAATCCGCTCTCTTCAAAAATAGTTTCCCATTCAATCCGTTCGAGATTGGCGATAAAATCCTGAAAGCCTTCCGTGTGCTTATCAATAAATTCATGGTCGAAAATCGGCGTCGGGCTGTATTTTTCGCGCTCGTACATCGCTTTCATAACGCCTTTCAAGAAAGCCATATCGCCGCCGATGCGGACGGGCAGAAAAAGGTCGGCAAGCTTTGTCGCCTGACCGGTGAGCAGCTCGAACGGGTATTTCAAAATACTTTTGTGGTGTTCGGGATTCGGGTTGACGAAATTCAGCAGTCCGGCTTCGGGCAGTGGATTGACGGCGATAATGCGCGCGCCGTTTTCCTTAGCCGTTTGCAGCGAGTTCAACATACGCGGCGCGTTCGTGCCCGGATTTTGACCGATGATGATGATTAAATCGGTGTTTTCCAAATCTTCGAGCCGCACGGAAGCCTTACCCAGACCGGTCGCGTCCGTGAGCGCGACGGACGTTGATTCGTGGCACATATTCGAACAGTCGGGCAGATTGTTCGTCCCGAAATTACGAACGAAAAGCTGGTATAGAAATGCCGCTTCGTTCGACGTTCTGCCGGAAGTATAAAAAACGGCTTCGCCGGGCGAGGACAAAGAATTCAGTTCTTCCGAAAGAATATGGAAGGCTTTTTCCCACGGCACGACTTCGTAATGCGTCGCGCCTTCCGCCAGAAAAACCGGTTCGGTGATGCGCCCCTGCGCGTTGAGCCACCGGTCGGATTGCGCGGCAAGCTCGGAAATCGAGTATTTAGCGAAAAATTCCGCGCCGACCCGCCGCGTATCGGCTTCGTCGGCGATTGCCTTCGCGCCGTTTTCGCAGAATTCGGCGTGTGTCCGCTCGCCGTCCGGGTCAGCCCACGCGCACGAATTACAGTCGATTCCGCCTTTTTGGTTGAGCGCCAAAAGCAGCTTTGTGCCGCGCACCGCGCCCGATTTTCTGAAAACTTCTTTGGTCGTGCTGACGATTGATTTCAATCCGGCGGCGGTGTCCTTGATTTCGCCGACCTTTAAATTACCGAGATTTTCTTTTGCTGATGTCATCTTTTTTTACGAAAGCGCAGTCAAATCGCCCGCTCTCAGCGGTCGCGGCGCTCGATATGAAATTGTCTAAAGTTTGTTTGATAAGGGGTCGCAATCGGGGTAATTTTATTATAGCGTTTAATTGGCTGGAGCTTCAATTCTTTGACTGCCGCAATAAATATTAAAACGATTTTCGCGGACAAAACCGAGCAGCGAAACGTTAAATTCGCGCGCCGCTTCGACCGCCAGACTCGACGGCGCGCCGACCGCGCAGACGACCGGAATCTGTGCCATTACCGCCTTTTGGATAAGCTCGAACGAGGCGCGCCCGCTCAAAAAAAGAATCTTTCCGGCAAGCGGCAACGCGCCGTCCAAAAATTGTCTGCCGATTAATTTATCAACCGCGTTGTGCCGCCCGACATCCTCTTTTAAGTCAATCAAATTACCTCGGAAATCAAACAGCGCGGCGGCATGAAGCCCGCCGGTTTCGGCAAAAACCGTTTGCGAGCGGCGCAATTCAGCGGGCAAATCGTGAATTATTTCCGCTCCGATTTTCTCAAAGTCGGGCTGTGAAATCTTTTTCGCGCCCGCCACCGTTATCGCTTCGAGCGACGATTTGCCGCACACGCCGCAGCTCGAAGTCGTGTAAAAGTTCCGCTCAAGGCGCTTGAAATCAATCTCGACCGCTTCGGCTAAATCGACCCGAATCGTGTTGTGATTGTTCGGAAATTTCCCGCAGTGTTTGACCGACATTATTTGTTCCGGCGAGCTTAAAATTCCTTCGGTAAATAGAAATCCGGCGGCAAGTTCGGTATCCGCGCCGGGGGTGCGCATCGTGATTGAAACGGCGCGATGCTGTTTCCCGAGACCGAGGCGGATTTCGAGCGGTTCTTCGACGGCGAGCAAATCGACTGCCGTTAGAGCCCGGTTATTTGCCTCGATTTTTTGAATCTTCGTTTCAAAATTCGCGCCGTTCGCTTTGGTTACCGCCTCGGTCATGACGTAAAAATTATAACAAAAAACCAATCCTAACTCGACAAAGCAGCGGCGCCGTCGGGTGCAAGAAGACTAAATTACACGGTGCAAAAATCTTTGATTCGGCAAATCAAGAAACCGGCTTCTGAGAAATTTTGAGAAATTCTGAGAACGATTTTGAGGACTTTTAACCGCGAATCGGATTTTAATTGAACCAATCGGAAAAAAATCTTTAGTTTTCAGGAGAAAAAAAATGCGACCAAACAGTTTCAAAAAAATTACCTTCTTTACTTTGCTTCTCGGTTTTTTCGTTTTTGCCTTTTCGACAGCGGCACGGGCGGCGGGCGTTTCGCTTTCGGCGACGCCGACGACGCAAACCGTGACGGTCGGGCAAACGGCGGCTTATACGATAAAAATTAACCGCGACAACTATGCTGATAAGGTGACGCTTTCGGCGACCGGCTTGCCTTCGGGCGTGACGGCGACGTTTAATCCGAACGTGACAACGCTTTCAAGCTCGACCTTAAAGCTGCAAACCGCCGCTTCGACGCCGATCGGGGCGTTCAATATCAACGTCAAAGCGACGGCGAACGGCATCACGATTGCGCCGATTGCCGTCAAACTAACGACGCAGCCCGCGCCTTCGATTTCGCTGACCGTAACGCCCCTTTCGCAGTCAATCGTTGCCGGGCAATCGACCTTTTACGACATCGCCGTCAATCGCCTCAATTACGACGGCAAATTAACGCTTTCGGCTGAAAACGTGCCGAGCGGCATCACAATAGTTTTCGACCCGGACGCGACTTACGGCAATTCGGCACGGATGTATCTTTACTCGAACGGCTTGCCGTTTCTCCCGGGAGTTTACGGAATGTATATGAGAGCCCACAATCTGGGCGACGGGATTGAAAAACTCGTGCCTTTCAAAGTGAACGTCAATTATGGAATTACGTGGGCGGCACAATTCGGAGCGCTGAATAATCAGGGTGCCGATAATGCAAGCGATGTGACCTATGATTCTGCCGGAAACGTTTATCTGACCGGTTACAGCCGGAACGCCGTCACCGCCGATAATGATTCGTGGGTTGCTAAATTCGACGCGGCGGGAAATCGTCTGTGGCTGAGCATAATTCAGAATTTGATGGACGACCAGGCAACCGACGTTTCTGTCGATGTTGGCGGAAACGTTTACGTCGCCGGAAGCACGCGCGGTTCCAGCACAGATATTTTTGTCGCCAAGTTTGCGGCGAACGGCGTTCAAATATTATCAACTGCCGTTTTCGGCACCGTTAATGAGGAAGGTCAAAGGGGTATGCAGTTCGGCGTCGATATGTCGGGTAACACGACGCTGACCGCCGCCACGCGGGTTCATATTTCTAATAACGGGAATCGTGACCAACATAACGAACCGGCAACTGACGGGGATTACGACATTACTCGTTACACGTTCGATGCAAATTTTAACAGAACAAGCACAATCGTTGTTGCAGGCGCAGTCGGAGAACCGAAGGATTTGACGGTCGGCGGCGACGGTTCGATTTATGTGCTGGGCGAGGACCATACCCAGATTGTCGATACTTTCTTTTCGCGTTTACTGGTTGTTACTTCGCAGGTCGAAAAGTTTAACGGTCAGACCGGGCAATCCATCTATCGAAGCCAGCCTATCAATCCGTCGGATGATAACCGATATTTCGGAAACCAATTAAAGGTTGACGCTCAGGGCAATGTTTTCGCGGTCGGTACAAAGTTTGTTGAAGGGTCGGGTGTGACTGCTTCTCACATTTTTGTCAGTTCGTGGTTTGCTAAAATAGGTTCTACCGGTTCGGTAAATTGGGTGCTGTACCCTTTTCAAAACTACTATCAAACGGAAATCAAAGCTCTCGATATCGATGCGGGCGGCAATGTTTACTGCGCCGGCTACACCTGGGATTCGCTCAGCGGAACAAATCCGAATCGCGGCAGACCGTTTGACCCGAATGACCCGAATGCCCGAAGCGACGCGTTTTTTGCACGCTATTCCGGAGCAAGCGGCTCGGAACTATACCGGAGCCAGTTTAATGTCGAAGACACGGACGTTTTCAACGCCGTCAAGCTCGGCACCGGCAGCGCGTTATATTTTGCCGGGACAACCCTGCATTTCAAAAACGTAAATTTCGGGTTTGGCGACGCGTTATTAGTGCGTTGTAATACGCCGGTTTGCGGATACGTGCCTTAAACGGACGCTTTTCAAAACACAAAAATCGGGTTGGCAATTAGAAAAGTCTGCGGTTCGACAGCGGTTTTGAGCGGCAGACTTTTTTCTTTAATAATTCGCGCTTCGTAGAATTTCGATAAACTGCGGGTCGTTTCGGACGGAATCAAAATTTATGCCGACTTTGAGCACAACGACGTTGTTGTCGTGTTCGGCAACGGCTTTTCGCAAATATTCAAAGGCTCTTTCCTTTTCGCCCAAGCCGACGTAAACGCTGGCAAAATAATAGGGTGAGACGGGCTTTAATTTGGCAGTTTCGGAAAGCTCGTAAAGGACGCGCCGCGCCTCGGTTTTATTTCCCGCGATTCCGTAAAGGCAGCCGAAATCGGCTTTGAAATACAGGCTGCCGTTTGAGTCCTTAATAATTTTCTTATAAATCTCGAATGCTTCGTCGCGTCTTCCCAGAAAGAATAACGCGCGGGCTTTATAATGCAGCGCGGTCAGAAATCCGGCATCCATCTGCAAAACTTTATCGGTCGTTTCCAGCGCCTTTTCAAACTGGCGCGAAGCATTATATGACAAAGCCGGCGCGGTGTTGGTCGAAAGCGATGTCGGGTCGAGCTCGATTGCCTTTTGCATCTGTACGAGGCTTTCGTCCGTCCGGTTCTGAAACGCCAGAAATTCGCCGTACCACTGGCGCGTCGTCGGCTGGTTCGGGTTCAGCTCGATGGCGCGCAGGTAAGATTTTTCCGCGCCGCGCCAATCGAAATCGTATTGCGATTGAACATAGGCGAGCGCGGCGACGGCTTCTGCCAGCTCGCCGTCAATTTCCAGCGCCCGCAGCGCGGCGGCACGCGCTTTTGGGAGCGCCTCTTTGTCTTCGACGACCGCGTAAAAAGGGTAAATCGCATAAGTTTCGGCAAGTCCGGCATAGGCTTGCGCGAATCCGGCGTCTAATTCGACGGCGCGGTTAAAATGTTCGACGGCGTGATTCAAATCGTCCGCCGAACGCTTGTTCCAGAAAAACCGCCCGAGCAGATATTCCTGGTAAGCCTGCTTGTTTTGGGTGCCGCGCTCCGTTAATTTCCGGCGCTCTTTTTCGTCGATTTCGAGCGCCAGCGATTCGACGACCTTCCGGCTGATTGAATCCTGCACGTCGAAAAAGTTTGTAAAGTCGGCGTCGAAATTCTCCGTCCAAATCGTCGCGTTATCGGCGGAGCGAATCATCTGCACGCTGACGCGAATCCGCTCGCCGGCACGCTGGATTCGCCCGTCGAGCACGGCGTCGACTTGCATCTCGCGCCCGATTTTCGCGGCGTCTTCGCGGCTTTCCATATATTTCAAAACCGTCCGTGTCGGTCGCACGGTAATTTGTTTTAACCCGCCGAACCGGTTTGTGAGCGCGTCCGCGAGCCCGATGCCGAGATATTTTTCCGTCTGACCGGCGCTCAAATCTTCAAACGGCAGCACGGCAATCGTCCGAATCTCGCTGACCCTCGCCGGTTTCGCCTTCGCGTAAAACCAATAAATACCGGCGGCGGCGGCGAGCAATGCGAGCGGCGCGATAAACCATAATAATTTGGAATTTCGGGTTCGGGATTTCGGATTGGAATTTTGAATCTTGAACTTTGAATCCTGCATTGCCGCCGGAGAGGCATCAGACAAAAAACTTTCTTCCAGAATCGCGTCCTGCGCGCTTTTTTCCGTCACCGGCGCGATAAACTGGTAGCCGCGATTCGGCACGGTCAGGATAAAACGCGGCGCTTTGGTGTTTTCGCCGAGCGTTTTCCTTAAGACAAATATCGTCTGCGATAGATTGGCTTCTTCGACAAACGAATTTTCCCAGACCGCATTGAGCAATTCTTCTTTCGAGAGCACGCGCCGCGCGTTACGGACGAGAAAAAGCAGCAGCTCGACGGCTTTCGGCGTGAGCGGTACAAGCTCGCCGCCGGCACGCCGGAAAAGCCTGTGACTTTTTTCATCGAGCCGAAAGTCCTCGAACTCATAAATCCTCGATTCCGTAAGCTCAATCATAAAATTAGAGGAAAAATTATTACTAGTTTTGAGGATTTTTGAAGTTTGGTCAAGCAAAATTTCCCGTGTCGGGCAAGGCTGATTTGTCGGAACCCAAAACTCCGGCGCTCACACTTTAAGCTTTACACGCGCGGTGCGAAGATTCATTGCATAAAATGTAGAGTGTGAATTGTAAATCGGAGAGCCGGTCTAACTCGTTAGATGCCTTCGATAATTTCCCACGCCGATTCGGTTTTCAGGAGCTTGCTCATCAAAAGCGCGTGGACGGCGTGCCCCGATTTTTCCGCCTTGATTTTGCCTAAGACCGGCATTCCTAAAAGCGCGAAATCGCCGATAATATCGAGAATTTTGTGACGCACGAATTCGTCCGCGAACCGCAGCGGATTTTCGTTGAGCATTCCGTCCGGCGTCAGGACAATCGCGTTGTCGAGCGAGCCGCCGAGCGCCAGATTCGCTTTGCGCAGCATTTCGATTTCGTGCGTGAAGCCGAAGGTGCGCGCCGACGCGATTTCGCGCCCGAACGAGCCGTTTTTCAGCTCGAAATGAAACGCCTGGCGATTGATAAACGGGTGCGGGAAATCTATCGTGCAGTCGATTTCAAATTTATCGGAAGGCGCGACCGACATTTTCCGGTCGCCCTGCTCGAATTCGACTAGTTCGAGAATCTTCAGGTAATGACGCGGCGCGATTTGCTGCCAGATTCCGGCGCGTTCAATCAGCTCGATAAAATTTTCGCTCGAACCGTCCATAATCGGAATTTCGATGTTGTCTAATTCGATAAAGCAATTATCGACGCCCGCGCCGCGCAGGGCGGACAGCAGATGCTCGCAGGTCGAGAGCAGAACGCCTTTCCTCAGCAGCGTCGTCGCATAACTGCAATGCGAAATGTATTCGACCGACGCCGGAATCTCGAAGTTATCCAGATCGGTGCGAACGAAAATATAGCCGGTATTTTCGGGCGCGGGTTTGAGCCGCAAATTGACAGTGACGCCCGTATGAAGACCGATGCCGCTGATTTCGATAGATTTTGCCAGAGTTGTTTGATTCACCAGTTAAAAATTACGATTTAAGAATTACGAATTACAAATTTCTAAAACCGATACAAACTCCGTGCCGTATTTTCAAAAATTGCGAAGGCTCGATAAATGCTGAGTTCGTAAATCGTAAATCGTAAATCGTAAATCGTAATTGTTGCTGCCGAGCAACAGTTGTGTGGTGCAATTTACTAATCCCGATTTACAAATTACAATTTAAGAAAGATATGGCAATACAAACCGCAGGGCAGAAACCTGCCAAGGCAACAAAGTTAAAGATGGAAAATCAGGCGACTATCGCGCTGCCGAAGGATTTTGACGAGCAGATTTATAAAATTCTCGATTTTCTGCCGACCGAACACATGCGCGGGCTTGAAAAAATCAAGCTCGTCGATTACATCAACGACCCGCGTCTGCAGAAAATGGACGTTCCCATCAAAGGCGATCTGCCCGGACTTTACCACCCGAAAATACAGAACCAGAACGCGTTTATGGAGCTTTCGATGGGCGCACTGCTTCAGCCGACCGAAGGCTTTGCCAAACGCTGGATGGCGAAACAGGCGTTTAAGAGCAATATCGCCGGATTGATTTTTTCGCTCGTCGGTCAGCATTATTATTTGACGCTGCGTCATTCGGTCAAAAAACAAAGTTTGGAACCGCAAATCCGCCAGTATGCGGAGAAAAACCTGAAAGCCTGGAGCGAGCGGCAGAATACGAATTCCTTGCGCGCCAAGCTTTTCAAACCCGTCCGACCGTACATCGAGCGCTGGGCGAAATGGCTGAACAAGAAAGCGGCAGCGGCGCAGAAGCAGAAGTAGAATCGGAGAAAGGGAGAAGCAGGGAGAAAAATCTTCTTAAGAAACGAATCCGCTTTCAAAAATCAAAGTTCAAAAATCAAAGACCGTTAAATTAATGAAAGATGAAGCCTCACCATCGGTCGCTGAAAAAATCGAAGGAACCGTCAAAGCGGCGGAAGAAACGGTCCGCAAGCCTTTTGTCAGAAAAATCGCGCGGCTCGGATTTTACACGAAAGGCTTTCTTTTTATCATCATCGGCGTGCTGGCGGTGATGGTCGCCATCGGCGAGCGAGGCGGCGAGTTAGCAGACCCGACCGGCGCGCTGGCACACGTCGCGACTTTAGATTTCGGCAAAATACTGTTGATAATTTTCATTGCCGGCGCGGTCAGCCACGGTTTCTGGAATATCCTGCGCGGCGCGGCAGACGTCGACGACGCGGGCAAAAACTGGCAGGGAATCGTCAAAAGAAGCATCGCCGTCGGCATCGGAATCTTTTATGTCTGGCTGGCTTTCTCGGCTTTTAGAATTTTGGTCACCGAACGCGTCGAACCGGCAAACGGCGAAGTCCAGAAAACCATCGCGCAGGTTTTTCTCGCGCTGCCGCTCGGGGCGATTTTACTGTTTTTGATTGGACTGAGCACAATCGGCGCCGGAATTCACGAATGTTACAGCGGTTTGACGGGCAAATACCAGGAGAATTTTCGGACGTTCACGATTGGCAAAAATCAGCTTCGATTGATAAACATTCTCGGTCTTCTAAGCTTTACGGCGCGCGCGATTATATTTTGTCTGGTCGGCTATTTTTTTATTTCCGCCGCAATCCATTATAATGCCGATGAAGTTATCGGCATCGACGGCGCGCTCGCAATTTTAGCGCAGACCTATTACGGAAAAACGATGCTTTTTATCACGGCAGCGGGCTTGGTCTGTCACGGCTTTTTATCATTGTACGAAGCGCGCTTTCGCCGGATTTGCTAGGAAAATATGAACTACTGGATGGTCAAACAGGAACCCGAAGCATATTCCTTCGACGATCTAATCGCGGACGGGAAAACCGATTGGACGGGCGTTCGCAATTTTCAGGCGCGCAACAACCTGCGGGCGATGCGCGCGGGCGACAAAGTTCTGTTTTATCACTCGGTATCGGAAAAAGCGGTGGTCGGCTTGGCGGAAATTTCGCGCGAAGAATTCACAGACCCGACGGACGACAAATGGATTGCGGTCGAGATAAAGCCGCTCGAAAAATTTGCCGAAGCGGTGAGCTTGGAACAAATCAAGTCGGAAAAATCGCTTGCCGGCATCGCGCTTATCAAGCAGTCGCGCCTGAGCGTTCTGCCTTTGACCGCGAAAGAATTTGAAACGATTTTGAAAATGGTAAATGGTTAACGGTAAATATCAAATAAATAGCGATTAGCAATTAACCATTTATCATTTACCACTAAAATTTATGTTAAAAGAAGCCGTTGCTTATTACCACGAACTCCTTGAAGATTTTGAATTGGCTGATGCGTCGCGCGTCGCGCTCGATGAAGGTTTGGAACGCGCGCGGCTGATTTTCGGCGGTCGGCGTTTGTCGCCTTATTTGCGCCCGCATTTTGTGACCGAAGCCGATTGGATTCGCGTGCGCGGTATTTGCGAAACCGTCTGGTCGGCGCTGCAAAAGGTCAAAGACGCGGCGGTTCAATCGGAAGAAATCCTGGACGAGCTCGGCATCACGGCAATCGAAAAAGATTTGGTCGCGATTGACCCGGGATACGCGACGGTTTCGCCGACCGCGCGGCTCGATTCGTTTTTGACCGAAAACGCTTATTCGTTCGTCGAATTAAACGGCGAATCGCCCGCCGGAATCGCGTATGCGGATTCGGCGTCGGAAATTTTTCTGGAATTGCCGGTAATGAAGAAATTTCTGGAGCGGTACGAGGTTCTGCGCTTTGAAGGCAGCCGGAAAATGCTCGACGTTTTGCTGCTTGCCTACGAAGAATTTCTCGGACGTAAACCCGAAGAAAATCCGGTTATCGGGATTGTCGATTTAAAGGATTTGCCGACGCAGAAGGAATTTGAATTATTCCGCGATTTCTTTGAAGCAAACGGCTGCACGTCGGTCATTGCATCGCCCGACGAATTGGAATTCGACGGCGCGCGGCTCTGGCACAAAGGCTTGAAAATCGACGTGGTTTATAAACGCCTGCTGGTCAACGAATATCTGCCGATTATGGAAAAATATCCGGCGCTGCTCGACGCCTATCGCGCGGGCGCGATTTGCATGGTCAACAGTTTTCAATCGAAAATAATTCATAAAAAAGCCGTTTTTGCGATTCTGACGAACGAAAAATACGCTCATCTCTTCTCGGAAGCAGAGCTTGCCGCCATCCGCGCGCACGTTCCCTGGACGCGTAAATTCCGCGAAGAAAAAACGTTTTACGGCAGCGAGGAAATAGATTTAATCGAATGGACGCGCGCCAATCGCTCGAAACTGGTCTTAAAACCGAACGACGATTACGGCGGTCACGGCATCTATATCGGCTGGGTTTCGAGCGAAACGGAATGGGAAGAAGCAATGAAAATCGCGCTCGTCGACGAAGATTATCTCGTGCAGGAACGCGTCGAAACCTCCCGAGAATCATTTCCGATGCTTTTTAACGAACAGGAAGGCTTCGAGTTTTTAGACCAATTGGTCGACCTCGACCCGCTGCTCTTTTTCGGCAAAGTCGGGTCGGCGTTTACGCGGCTTTCGACCAACGAGTTGGCAAACGTCACGGCGGGCGGCGGAATGGTGCCGACTTTTATCATCAAGGAAAGACAGTAAAATTTATTCGAGCGAAAAATTTGCCAGAATTGTTGCCGGTTTGTCCGTGTTGTTGACGAAAACCAGCACGTAATTTTCTTTGACGAGCGTTTGCCGGACTTCGAACGAGTTTCCGAAGCTGAACATTTTGAATGTTTCGTCCGGGAAGTTCTCTTCGTAAGTCTGCTTTAAATAAACAAACCCGTCGATTTTTTCGCCCTGCGAAATCGTCATCTTTCCGGTAAATTTTGCCGTTTCCTCCTTAACCTCAAACGGTCGGGCGTAATGCGATTGCGGCGCGATTTCGATGCGCTCGTTCATTATCTCGATTTTGCTCGGATTATTAGTCGTATTTGCGCTTTGATTTGTGTTGGCGCGGTTCGCGTTTGCCGTGTTGGCGTTCGCGTTCTGATTCGTATTGCTGCGGCGCGCCGGCGTCGGGTTTGGCGTGTTCGGTTTGTTGGAATTGCGCGCAACCGGCAAATTATTTTGAGAATTCATCAATAAATAAACGCCGAAAATCGACGCGGGAATCGCACAGAGCGCGAGCGTCAACGCCAGCCATTTTAATCTCGAAGAAGTTTTCGGCGGTTTTGGTTTGTTGGGTGTCGTGTAAACCGGTTCGGTCATTAAAACCGTCGGCGTATCTTCGGGCGGCTCGAAAAGCCGCTCGCCGCAATTCGTGCAAAAAATTAAATCGTCATCGACTTCCGCTTGGCAATTCCGGCAAATCATAAAAATAAACCTTTTCAAAATGTTAGGTTAGGAACGAGGAAGCGTCAAACCGCGAACAAATATTCGGCGACTTTGGCGAGACAAAATTTCTTGTGATATTTTAGTGCTATGAAAATCCGCAAATTACAACTCAAAAACATCGGCGTTTTCGACGACGAAACCATCGAGTTCCAGCCGTGTCCTGCCGAAGATAAAGCGGAAATTCATATTTTTACGGGAGAAAATGGAACAGGAAAAACAACAATTTTAATGGCTTTAGCAAGCTTATTTACTCTTGAAGTTAATGATAAACATATCGCCGAAAAGGATAAAGGATTTATAGAAGAACATAAGTGGTTTGAAGTTAAACTAAACTTGGAAAAAAATAACTTTAGTAAGAGGTTGGGAAATAAAATACTAGAAAAGAAAGAAAATGATTATTTCAATACTCAAGTTTCTTTTCTTATTCTCTACAAAAATATCTTGGAAAATTATGATTTTAATTTTTCAGTCGTTCCACAATTTGTGAATTTTATTTTTATAAACACTCTTGATATTAATAAAGTTGTTGATGAAGCAATATTGTTTTATCCAACAAGATTAGATAACTATCCTAATTACAATTTAGATTTTGCTGCTTTTGCCTATTCGGGTTATCGTCGAATAAAGGACGAAAAGATTAATTTATTTGATGAAATCAAAGAAAATCCTCTGAATCAGGCGTTAGATTTTATAAAAAACGAAAATTCCAAATTTACTATAAACCAATGGCTTGGTCGTAACCTTTCAAAACGTGCCTTAGCTCTAGAAGATAAAAATGAAGATGCCAAAAAATTTACTGAAAATGTTGATAACTTAGAAAAAGTTATTACCGATATTATCGGTTATGAGATTCGCTTTAAACTAAAAACTGACTTATCGCTTGTCTTAATAAAAGACGGTGAAGATTTCGATTTTGATGTTTTGCCTGACGGCTTAAAATCTTTAATAAGTTGGATTGGTGATTTGTTAATGCGGCTTGATTCTTTGAAATGGAAAAATGATATGCCGATTTTTGAACGTGAAATAATACTTTTTCTCGACGAAATCGAAGTGCATCTGCATCCGGCTTGGCAGAGAAAAGTTTTGCCGGTCGTGCAGAAACTTTTCAAAAACTCTCAGATATTCGTTTCGACGCATTCGCCGTTTGTCGTTAATTCGGTTGATGACGCTTGGGTTTATAAGCTCGGACTCGAAAACGGCAAGGCGAAAGTTGCCGAAGTCGTAAAATCGGAAGACGGCTACAGCTACAGTTATGTGTTGGAAGAGATATTCGGTATTAAAGAAGAGTTTGGAGTCGGTGTGCAAAAGAAATTGGATGAATTTTATGAACTTCGCAATTCAATTTTAGGGAATGGTTCCAGCGAAAAAGACATCAAGAAAATTACTAAACTAGCCGGAAACATTGCCAAACAGAGCGAAGAGTTGAACACGATTATCCAAATCGAGCTTCGTCAAATTAACCGCCGAAAAGGATTAAGCCTCAAAATATGATAAAAATAGAAAGACTTCCATCACCGGAAATTTTAGTGGAAAGATTTGCAGGATTGACAGTGGCTTACTTATCAAATCCTAACAGAAAAGTTTTCGACGCAAGAACCGGATTATACAGGGAAATTAAGAGGATATTGATGCTCATGACTCAGGAACATTGCTCTTTTTGTGATGGCTTTCCGGTTGCCAACACGGGTGACGCGATTGAACACTTTAAACCGTCTTCCGATACAAATTTTCGGCATTTGGCATACGATTGGGAGAATCTTTATTATTGTTGTACAAAATGCAATTCATCGAAGGGAATCAGGTTTGACGAAAATCTCTTAAGACCCGATGACATTGAATATTTTTTTGAAAATTTTTTTAGTTACAATGCAAAGGAAGCAAAACTTGAGCCCGCCTTTGATATTTCGGAAGAAGATAGGGAAAGAGCAAAAAAGACAATCCAATTATATAATTTGAACAGAACAGAGAATAAGACGGAAAGGCGGAGAATGATAAAGAACTTTCTGAAAGAAAAACACGAAAGAGATGATTTTCCTTTCCGTTATATTATTGATTTAGAGTTGATTTAATGAAAATCGAAAAAAAAACTCGTCTGAATGAGCTGACCGATGAATATTTACGCCTCGAACACAAACTGCGTTTGGGCGGCGGCGTGGAAAAAATCGAAAAAATCCATTCGCAGGGAAAACTGACCGCGCGCGAACGCATCGATTTGCTGTTTGACGAAGGCGAATACAGCCAGGAAATCGGACTGCTCATCGCGTATGACGAATATAATGGACAGGCTCCGGCGGCGGCGGTAGTCACTGCAATCGGGAAGATTCAGGGTCGCGAATGCGTCGTCGTGGCGAACGACGCGACGATAAAGGCGGGTGCGTGGTATCCGGAAACGATTAAGAAAATCCTGCGCGCGCAGGAAATTGCGATGCGCAGCCGCGTGCCGATTATTTATCTCGTCGATTCGGCGGGCGTCAATCTGCCGTATCAGGGCGGCGTTTTTCCCGGTCAATACGGCGCGGCGCGGATTTTTTATTACAACAGCTTGATGCGCCGCTATCTGAAAGTTCCGCAAATCTCGGCGGTGATGGGCATGTGTGTCGCGGGCGGCGCTTATCTGCCGGCGCTTTCGGACGTGATTTTGATGGTCGAAGGCACTTCGTTTATGGGCTTGGGCGGCGCAAATCTGGTAAAAGGCGCGACCGGGCAGACGATTGACAACGAATCTTTGGGCGGCGCGTTGACGCACAATGCAATTTCGGGCGTCGCGCATTATCGCACGCCGGACGAACGGCAATGCCTTGAAAAAATCCGCGAGCTGGTTTCGGAACTGCCGAAAAAAGAGGAAACGCGCGTTTCGATTATTAAAGCGAAAGAGCCGAAAAACAAAGCTGAAAAACTCTACGAAATCCTGCCCGAAGACCACCGCGCGCCCTATGATATGCGCGCCGTGCTGGATTCGATTCTCGACGGCGGAGATTTGGACGAATTTCAAGCCGATTACGCGAAGGAAATGATTTGCGGCACGGCGCGCATCGACGGAATTTTAATCGGCGTGATTGCAAACCATCGCGGGATGACGAAAGGCAAACCCGGCAAACCGCCCAAATTCGGCGGCATCGTTTACACCGAATCAGCGGAAAAAACCGCCTATTTTATCGAAAACTGCAATCGTCACGGGACGCCGCTGCTGTTCGTGCAGGACGTTTCGGGCTTTATGGTCGGCGCCGAAGCCGAGCATTCGGGCATCATCCGCGCGGGCGCGCATTTTGTCGAAGCGATGGCAACCGCCGTCGTGCCGAAGCTGGTTTTAACCATCAATCACGCTTCCGGCGCAGGCTATTACGCGATGGCTGGACAGGGTTTCGACCCCGATTTTATTTTTTCGCTGCCGACCGGCAGAATGGGCGTCATGGAAGGCGATTCGGCGGTGCAGGCGATTTTCGGAACGCAGCTCGAACGGATGAAAAAGGACGGCAAAGAACCCGACGAGGCGATGCTCGCCGAGATGGAAAAAGTTCGGGAAACCTATGAAAAGGAACTCGATGCCAAACACGCCGCGGCGCGCGGGCTGCTGGACGCAATTGTGACGCCCGAAAACCTGCGCGCGGCGCTTCTGCTGGCTTTGCAGACAACGCTTAACACGAGTCAGCCGCACATCGGCGCATTTGTTTTGCCGCCCGTTCTTTAATTGGTAAAATTAACCGATGCCGGACACAGAATCTTCACGCTTACCTAATAAATTCATCCTCGAAACTACGGTTTTCGTCTGCGGCGCGCTGGTCATGATTTACGAAATCATCGGCTCGCGGATTCTTTCGCCCTACATCGGCACTTCGACCTACGTCTGGACAAGCCTCATCGGCGTTATTCTGGGCGCTTTGAGTCTCGGTTACTGGCTCGGCGGAAAAACAGCCGACCGCAAACCGGATTTGAAAATTCTCGCGTCCGTCATATTTCTCGCCGGCGGTGCGGTTGCCGTGACGATTCTTTTCAAGGATATTTTTCTATCTTTTATCGCCGCCAGTCCATTAATTTTAGAGCTAAAATCCGTCGTTGCCGCGCTTGTATTATTTGCGCCGGCAAGCGTTCTTTTGGGATTTGTGACGCCCTACGCGGTCAAATTAAAGATGCTGTCGCTCTCCGATACGGGCAAAACCGTCGGCAGGCTTTACGCGCTTTCGACCGTCGGCAGTATTTTAGGAACTTTCGCCGCCGGATTTTTCCTGATTCCGTTTGTCGGCAGCACGCGCACGCTCTACTTTTTAGGCTTTTGCCTTTTGGGGCTTTCGCTGCTGCTCGCGCCGTTTGCCGTCACAAAAGCTAATCTGACGACGCTGATTTTGTTCGCGTTCGGAATTTTGGCGACCGAGGCAAACAGCAATCTACTGCTTAAAACCAGCGATTTGCACGACATCGACACCGAATACAACCGCGTGCAGATTTTTACGACGACCGACGACCAGACGGGGCGACCGATGCGCGCGCTGGCAATCGACCCTTATTTTATCCAGTCGAAAATGTATCTG
>DASWRC010000087.1:0-17645 GCA_036403375.1 Pyrinomonadaceae bacterium | reverse complement strand
TGAGGGTTCAGAGTTTTAGTTTCTAACTCTGAACCCTCAACTCCGAACTCTTAACCTTTTATGCCTATGAAATTTTCAGTCGAAGAATTTCGCGCCCGGCTTCCCTTTGCGGCAAACGAAAAATGGAAGGAAGGCGTTTGGTTTACGAACGCCTTTACGAAGGGCGGTTTCGAGCTTGAATTTTTTGCGCCGCGCGGCACGGATTACCAAACGCCGCACGAAAAGGACGAATTTTACATTATCGTCAGCGGCGCGGCAGATTTAATCCACGAGGGCGAAACCGTCAGCTGCCAAACCGGCGACGCCGTTTTCGTCGCGGCGGGCGAAGACCATCATTTTGAAAACATCTCTGACGATTTCGCAACCTGGGTCATATTCTTTTAAAATTATTTAAGTTTCGCCAGCAAATCGTGATAATCGGCAATCGCCGCGCGGATGACCTCGTGAGATTTCTCGCGCCCGTAGGAATAGGCGATTTCGCATTTGCTCGGCTCGTCGGGCAGTTGTTTATAAGTTAAAAAATAATGCTCGAAGCGTTCCAAGATTCCTTTCGGAAGCTCCGATATTTCCTGGTATTGCTGGTAAACCTTATCGCCTTTGAGTGTCGCGATGATTTTATCGTCCGCTTCGCCGTTGTCAATCAGGCAAAATCCGCCAATCGGTTTCGCCTTCAGGATAATGTCGCCGCGCGGGATGTGATGTTCGGAAAGAACGAGAATATCGAGCGGGTCGCCGTCGCCTTCGCTGATTTCGATTCCTTCCGATTTTTCGCGCGCGAGACCGGCAATGCGCTCGGCGCAATAAGTTTGCGGAATAAACCCGTAGTTCGCCGGAACGACGTTCGAATACTGCTGCGGTCGGTCGATTTTCAGGTAGCCGGTTTCCTTATCGACCTCGTATTTGACCGTGTCGCTCGGAACAATCTCGATAAAAACCGTAACTTCATCGGGCACGTTTTCGCCCATCGGGATGCCGTGCCACGGATGCGCTTTGTTGATTCTAAACATAAACCACTAATTTAAATGCTTCGACGAAAAGACGCAACGGCGCACAACAGCCGCGCGTTTTTATTGCAAAACCCACAAAAATGGATTATTTTCTTTTGGAACATTCGAAATGTTTTGCGTTCGGCAAAAAATAGAAATCTCGCGTTCATCAATTTAATAAAAGTAGAGGAAAATTTTATGGCTTGGGACAGAAATTCAGCACATTATCCGCCCGCCGTCAGGCAGTTTGACCAGACGGCTTGTTGGGCGGCAGGACTTGAATGGTGGCTTCGTTGTATGCGTGATTCGCGCTCGCTGATTACGCAGCTTAATCTGATTAACCGTTTTGTTTCGCTTTGGAATCACGACGAAGAAAGCCCCGAATATGGAACAATAACCGGTGAAGGATTGGGACAGGTGATGAGCGATGATGCAATTCGGATGGATTACGTCGTCCGCGTCGGCGGTTCCTGGGATAAGGATTTTATCAATGGGAAACTTCCTGTAAGCCCTGTATTGATTGGTTATTTCGAACCGGAAGTGAGCGGTTTTCACGTCAATGTTATTCACAGTCTGAACAATACGGAAACCGCCGATGTCAACGTTATGGACCCGAACGGCGGCAGGTATCGAACGCGAAGCAACCGTCATTACAAAAATAGAAATTATGTTTTGGGCTGGGCAAAATAATTAAATGACGTAAAAACGAATCAACCCGGTTGTTTTTTTTCGTGTATCCTTGCGGCGGCGGATTTATGCGCTAAAATTCTTTTGTGAACAGCCGCGCCGTCATCGTTGAATATCTTCCGGATGCGCTTGTAATCCGTTTTAATCGTCCCGAAATTCGCAGTCCGCTTTCGATTTTCGTGCTCGAAGAGCTTCACGCAATTCTGGACGAAACAACGGCAAACAATATTATCTTTACCGGCAGCGACGGCGTTTTCGCGTCCGGCGCAGACCTTCGCGAGATTGCCGAAGTAACATCCGAAACAGCGCACGAGTTTGCCCGGCGCGGGCAGAATCTAATGAACAAAATCGCCGGCAAAAACGCGTTTGCCGCCGTCAATGGCTTTTGTTTCGGCGGCGCGCTCGATTTGGCTCTGTCCTGCACAAAAAGAATCGCCGCGCCGGACGCGCAGTTCTCGCATCCGGGAGCAAATCTGGGGATTATGACGGGCTGGGGCGGAACGCAGCGCCTGCCGCGACTGGTCGGCACGAGCGCCGCGCTTGAAATGTTTTTTACGGCAAAAAGAGTTTCCGCCGGCGAAGCCCTGAAAATCGGCTTGATTGACGAAATTTCTATTAATCCGCTCGAAACTGCGCTAGAATTGTGTGCGGCATAAACTCCTCGCGCCCCGATAAAATATGAATCTCAAATCCGAATTGCGGTGGCTGATTTTAATCGCTTTAATTGCTTTCGTCGTGTTTGCCAATTCCTTAAGCGGCAATTTTGTTTACGACGACAACCGGCAAATCCTGCGCAATCCTTTGATTCAGGATTCGACGCTTTACGGCAAAGCGCTGACATCGGACGTTTGGGCGTTCAAAGCCGACGGCACAATTGCCGCGAGCAATTATTACCGCCCGACTTTCACGGCGTGGCTGATTTTTAATTTTTTGATTTTCGGCGCGAGTCCTTTCGGCTGGCACGTCCTTAATCTTCTGCTGCACATTATTGTCTGCGGGCTCGGTTTTTTACTTTTGCGGCGCTGGAATGTATCGAATTATGCGGCGTTTGCCATCGCGATGATTTTTGCCGTCCATCCGGTTCACACCGAATCGGTCGCGTGGATTTCGGGCGCGCCCGATTTGCTTTTCAGCGCTTTTTTGCTCGGCGCATTCTGGTTTGCGGAAAACATTTTGCGGGAAACTCCTGAAAAAGAAACAAAACCGGCTTTTAGAAGCCGTTTGGATTTGTTGACGGCGCTCGTCTTCTACGCTCTGGCGCTCGGCGCAAAAGAAATCGGTATTTTGTGCTTTCCGCTATTTTTCCTAATTTTCGCCAAGTCGGCGCTGAAACGAAACGCTGCGAAGTTAACCGTTCCGTTCGCGGCGCTCGCCGTGCTTTTTTTCGTCGCGCGGTGGCTTGTACTCGGCGCGATTTCGCTTTCGCCCGAAGGCGGCGGCAGTAGTTTGGGCGAATCGATTTTGACGATTCCCGCAATGTTCGTCTTTTATTTGCGGCAGATGATTTTTCCTTTCCGGCTCGGCGCAAACTATCCTTTGCGGGCAGTTTCGGGAATAAATCTTTTAGACTTTGTTCTGCCCCTGCTGATTTCGCTTGCCGCGCTCGGGCTGTTCCGGCTGCTGGCAAAAAGAAGTTTTGTCCAGAAATTCGGCTTCGCGCTTTTTGTACTGACGCTTGCGCCCGTGATGAACGCGACCGCTTTTAACGCCGAACAAATCGTCCACGACCGCTATTTATACTTGCCGCTGCTCGGTTTTCTGATGATGATTTTCCCGTATTTCGAGCAAATTGTCGAAAAACAAGCCCGCGCCAAAAAGGATTTCGCGGTGATTCTTGCCGCCGTGATTATCAGTCTGCCGCTTGCCTTCCAGACCTACTCGTATAACCAGGTCTGGAAAAGCGACTTCGCGCTCTGGTCGCATGCCGTCGTGATTGACGAACATTCGGCTTTCAACTGGGCGCAATACGCCGCTGTTTTGTCGGAAAACGGCAAAATCGCGGAATCGGTCGAAGCTTACAATAATTCGATAGACATTCGCCCGAACGCCGGCGCGTATTACGGCAAAGCGCGCAATCTGCTGGCGCAAAATAAGTATGAAGAAGCGCTTTTCGACCTTAAAACGATTATCGAAATGCCGCCTGAAAAGCTCAACGCCTACACGCTTTATCAAACCTACGAGCTGCTGGCGATCGCCCTTTCGAGCCAGCAAAAATACAACGACGCCGAAAAATACCTGTTTGAAGCCCGTCGCCGTCTGCCGATTTATTACGCCGCGCTGACCGAAAAACTCGCAGTCGTGATTTATCAGACGGGCGAAAAAACCTCCGCCCTGCGCGAGCTTGAAGCCGCGCGCAATCAAGCCAAAACCGAGCTTCTGCCGGAATCGAAAACCGTTCTGCTGAGGCTCGCGATGCTTTACGCGGAAATGGGCAGAAAACCCGAAGCACGAGACGTTTTAACGGAATATCTGAAATTGACCAGCCGGATGCAGGACAACATCACTCTGCAAGACCGCACGCGCGCGTTGAATTTATTAAAAGAGTTGAAATAAATGTTTCAAGAATTCATTTTATGAATAAATTTCGCCCTTTAATTCTTTTTCAAAAACCGCTCGATTCCCTTTTGGCAGTCTTCGGTCAGGCGCGCAAGCGTGTTTACTTCCGCGCCGGTTTCGAGCGCCTTTTCAAACGTCATGCCGTCCATCTGGTAAAGCAGCTTTTTCGACAAAACAACCGCCGAACGCGAAACTTTTTCGTAAACGGAAACATAATTTTTCACGTCCGTCTCAAAAGTTTCGTCCGCCAGGACGCGGTTTATCAAACCGAATTTCTCGGCTTCTGCCGCCGTGAATTCAAAGCCCTGCGTGATTAACTCGAAAGATTTTTTTTCCGGCAGATTGCGCCGCAAAATCGCCATCACCATCGCGGGCACAAAACCGATTTTGACTTCCGGGTAGCCGAACCGCGCCGATTCAGCCGCCAAAACAATATCGCAGGCAGTCGCCAGCCCGCAGCCGCCCGCGAGCGCGCGTCCATGAACCGCCGCGATAACCGGAATTTTTATTTTTCGAATCAGCGCCAGCAGCTCCAGCAGAGTTTCCGCATCGCGAAGATTTTCCAGCACGTCGCTTTCGGCAATTTTTTGCAGCGCCGACAAATCCGCGCCCGAGCAAAAATCTTTTCCGGCGCCTTTGATGACGACGGCGCGCAAAGTTTCGTCCGCGTCTGCCCGGCGAAGGGCGTCTTTCACGGAATTAATCAGCGCGTCGCCCAGCGCGTTGCGTTTTTCCGGTCGGTTGAGCGTGATAGTCGCAATGCCGCTCTCGGTTTCGTAGATTGTTTCGGACATAGATTTTTACAGGTTAAATCGATAATTAAATCGATATTTGAAATTGTCCTATTATAACAATTTAAGTCGGAATTTTCGAAAATTTCGCCGGAAGCGTTTTTTTTAATTCCAATTTTCGACGTTCCGTAATATTATGTTTTCGCGCTTTAGATACATAATTCTAAAGTTTGAAACTGAAACGATTCACAAAAAGAAACGGGAGAAAATAATGAAAAACTTAACAGCAGTAATGGCTATCTTAATGTTGATTTTTGCCGGCTTGGCTTGTTCGGGCGACGAAACCGACAAGGCAAACGCGATGGTTGACGAAGCAAATAAATTTATTGCGGAAGGCAACAAAAACGTTGAGGAAGCCGACAGGAAAGGGAAGGAATTTGACAAGAAGGTCGAAGACATTTCGAGCAACGAAGAGCACGATAAAGTGAGCGATTGGGGAAAAACCGAGCTGCTTCCGATTTACGACAAGATGAAGGATAACTTTGAGAAAGCGGGCGAAAAATTCAGCGCGGCGAGCAAGCTGAAAGTCAACGATAAATTCAAGGAATATCTCGATGTTAAAGCTCAGGAATTCAAAAAACGCGCCGAATATGCCGAATCCTTAAAAGCGATTCCGAAAACGATGACCGACAGTAAGGACGAAAAAGAATATAACGAAAAGGTTAAATCGAATGTCGAAAAGGCTCAAAAACTTCTCAAAGAAGCACAGGAACTCGGCGACAAAGGGACGAAAATTCAGAACGATAATCCGAAAATCTTTAATAAAAACTAAATTTTTTGCGCAAATTTAGAAACGGACGACGTTCTTTTGAACTAAAGGCGAGCGTGACGACGAATGTCGTTTTGCTCGCCTTTTATATTGATTTCAGGAGTGCATTTATGAGAAAAATTATTGGAATATTATTTTTTTGTATGTTTTTTGCGGTTTCCGCCGCGTTCGCGCAAACGGATTTGTGTTTCAAAAACGAAGGATTGAAACAAATTCACACCGTTTCGTTCACCGTTACGGGCAGCAAGCTGAAAGGAACTTTTCAGGTTTCCGAGTACGACGAACCGGCTTCCGCCGAAACCTTTGAATTCACGGGCACGAAAACCGGCAATCTTCTGACGATAAAATTCCGGCGCTCGGTTCCGTACGAATTGCCGCCGGGCACAAAAAAAATCGTCTGGACGTTCCGCAAGACAAGCCTGAAAATTCCGGTTTACGGCAAAGATTATCAAACAAATAAATTTTCGACTTACACTGCCTTTTACGAGCAATGCAGCGAGATTTAGACAATAAAAAGTATTTGGGATACCTATTTTTTCTGCCGGCGCGATTCAGGCTTTAGGCACGCGCCCGCAAAGGCAATTCATAAAAGAAAGTTGAAACGAAATTTGTAATTTCCGACCACAACCGGCTCCCAGCAACATTTCGACCAAACCGCCCGCTTGAAAATCTTTCAGCGCGCGCTTTTCGGCTCTTTATGAGAAATATTTCGACGCTTTTCACACTCAAAGTACAAAAGACTTGTGAAAGGCGTGAAACCTTTTGCAAGAAATTCGCGTCTTATGTAATAATATTTGCATCAAAAGTAAAAAACATTGCCGGTAAATGTAATTAATATAAAATCGGGAATGTTTATCGCGGCAGCTAAATTAAACTAGTTCGGCGATACAAACCTGATTAGGAAAACGATAAAAATGAAAAAGCCCCGAATCATTATTGCAGATGATCACTTATTGTTAATAGATGCGATCAAGAATCTGCTCGAACCTGAATATGAAGTGGTCGGGACTTTTGCTGACGGCGAGTCCGCCGTCAACGGCGCGGCGACGCTTCAACCGGATATTGTGATTCTCGATATCGCGATGCCGACAATGAACGGGTTGAATGCCTGCGCTCACCTGAAAAAAACACAATCGAAAGTTAAGGTAATTTTTATGACGATGAGTGCCGACAAGGAATTGGCTGCCGAAGCCTTTTGTAACGGCGCGGCGGGTTATGTCTTGAAAACATCGGCGGCAACCGAACTCAAATTAGCGATTCGGGAGGTGCTGCGCGGCGGTTATTTCGCTACGCCCTCGTTGACCGAAGGAATGATCGGTTCATTTGTCCAAAATTTCAAGCGGATGAAAAGTCCGCGCAATCTAACAATCCGTCAAAAGGAAGTTTTGCAGCTCCTCGCAGAAGGATATTCGATGAAGCAGGTTGCCCGGCAATTAAATATTACTGCAAGAACGGTTGCCTTTCATAAATACACGATGATGGAACACCTCGGAATTAATTCGAGCGCTGAACTTATTTCATACGGGATAAAACACAATCTCGGCTTTGCTAAATAACAGTCTGTTTTCTTACTTTGAAGGCGCATTGCGAGCGGCAATATCCCGACCCCGTAATTCGCTGCCAGCCCGGTGTACTTTCTAGTTTGCTCGCCTTGCCTGACTCATGTAAATAGTTGTAAAGTAGAGTTTCGGCTGCAGGGCGTGAAACATCCTTGCGGTTAAAAAGATACAGTTGATTTACCGACAATTAACGGTGCTTTTATACTCCTTCCGAAATACGTTAACTAACCCTCGAATTAAAACTGAAATTAACTTTAATCATTTATTTACAAATGAGTTATTGCAGCTTTGTGTTAAGCGGTTTCCATCGGCTGCAAAACTTTTTCGTGATATGTTAAAATCAAAAACCGGAATTTCAGCATGTTTTTACTTTCTACCCCTCCTCCCCGCATTTTTAAAAACTAATGACAGGATAGGCTATATAAGGTGAACCATATAGATAAAAAAAATATTCGGGTCGTTGTTGCCGATGACAACGAGCCACTCCGCAAAAAGCTCATTCATCTGCTTGAATCATATTTCGACGTCGTCGGTGCGGCGGCTGACGGCAAGACCGCGCTGGAATTGATAATGCTCACCAATCCGGACGTGGCTGTTCTGGATATTTCCATGCCTTTTATGACCGGTATCGAAGTTACCGCCGAACTGTCAAAAAATCTGTCGGACACAAAAATCGTCATTTTTACAATCCACAGAGACCCTGATTTTGTGCGCGCGGCGCTGGATGCCGGTGCAACAGGCTACGTTTTAAAGTCGGATTTGGTAAAAGACCTGACAACCGCCGTCTTAAATGTTTACGAAGGAAAAGTTTTTGTTTCCCCGAACTGCGCTCTTTACCAAAGCTGAATAAAAATTCAAACCGGGCAGAACACCGAATCGAAAGTCTGCCGAAGAAGACCGACAAAACGCTTCCGATTGTAAATTATTCGGCAATAAATTCATCCTGCGTCGAAAGCATAAGATACATGCGAAACTGTATGGGTGACAGTATTTTTTGAATTTCGGCTTTGGTTTCGAAATTGATTTTTTCAATCTCTATTTGAAGAAGTGTGATGTTCGCCAATTTCATGATAATTAATCGATGTTTTCGTTTACATTCCTGATCGAAAAGATTGCCAATCCGTTCCAACTCAAAACGGTCGAATTCCAGGTAGCCTCCCAGAAATTCAATGTACTCGTCAACCAGAATGTTGAGGATTTGCTCTTCCATATCCGCCCGGACCGTCCGTAAAACCAATTCCTGACGCCTTGTTAATTTTCCCTTGATGCGCGTTTCAAACTCACACCGGCTGACAATAATGTCGTTCCAGAGCACCTGAGAATAGCCGTTTTCGGTTTCGCTGAGACGCGCATAAATGTTAAGAATCTCGAAGTTTTCTTGCCTGATTAACGGAAGCAGCAGATTAATGTCTTTCACCGTCAGACGATATTTTAATTTTGCCGCTTTGATAACGGATTGCACGTTAAGAACAGAATTCCGCTGTGAAAACGCGTTTGCCGGAATAATAAGCAGAATAAACAAAACGACAATCAATTTCGTCGGCAAAAGAAATTGATTGAAAATCACGGTGTCGCCGCGGCGATGCCGGTTCTCGCCGAGTTTTTTTTTAACTGGTATTCGCTTACACATTTTACTTGAACATTCCGAACGATAGTCAGTTCGGTTCCCGATTAAAACGCCTCGGTAACGCTCATAGTCAGCGTATGACCGCTTCTGCCGAAGCCGAGGTCAACGCGGTAATTGATATGATTCTTTTTGTCGAGATTGAACCGCAGCCCGATACCGCCCGCGGGCAGAAGCTGATCAGACCTGAATTCTTTCCACCGCCGGGCAACGCCGCCGAAACCGCCGAACGCCACGACTCCGAACCGCCACCACAGTTGATCGCGCCGGTATTCGCCCTGAACGGCAAACATTCGCTGGTTTTGAAATTGCCCGGCTGTGTAGCCGCGCAAATCGCCGCGGCTCCCGTAAAGGCATAAATCGAAGAACGGTGTGTTGTCACTTACCGAGCAGGTCATCGCGCGATACGCCAGAACTTGTTTTTTGCCGATTGAACGATAACCGTTATACGCCAGCAGATAGGCTTGATAATTGCGGTTGCTGCCCAAAGGCTTGGCAAAAAAATCTGCCCTAAACTCGAATAACGAGCCTTTTGTCGGATAAAAAATGTGGTCGCGCAAATCGCGCACGACGTGGAATCCGACCGCCGCGGTGGTTGACGTTAAATCAATCGCGGGAATTTCGAATCCGCCTGCCGTTGTCCGGTCGCCGATGGTCGCCGTCAATTTGCGATATTGATAGCGCGGTCCGATGAAGATGTTCTTGCCGACGTTTCGCAAAATCTCGCCGAAGAAAAACGCGCCTTTCTGTTTTATCTCGGTCGAAAGCGCCGGTCGTCCCGGGATGCGCCCGATGCCGAAAAATTCGTAATTTGCCCGCCCTTTACCGGCGGCAACGGTCATTTTGTATTTGTTCTCGCCGAAATACAGGCTCGAGCCTAAAACAATTCCCCGCGAGCCGTTATTCGTAAAAGCGCCCGCCGCGGCGATGACTGACGGCGGAGATTTTTCATCATCTTCCCTGAGCTTAAAGACATAACCGGCGCCGAGTATCAAACCGGTTCCGAAAGCCGGACTGTTTATCGGAATCGGCGCGAAGATAAAAGAGCCGCGCTTCGGCTTTTGTGTGTCGTCCTGTTTTTTCTGATTATCGGCGTCCGTGTCTGAATCCGAGCTGCTCTTAGTTGATTTCGACGTGTCGGACTTTGATTTGTTTGTGGGAGATTTCTCGGGGGTCGGATTAGGCGTTTGTCCGAAACCGGAAGTTGAACCGGTTGCGGTTAACAGCGCCAAGCACGATAAAAACAGGAGTGTCGCGGTGAGCCGGCGAATTTCACGCGGCTGATAAGCTATATAAGTAAAAGTCGGTTCGGCTATCATTTTTCATTTATAGTTTTCGGCTCCGCCGCTTTAAACTCGGCGAAAAGGCAAAAACGTCCTTTCGAGTTGTTATTGAAGACAATCTAAAATTAACATTCGGTGCGAATCTCAATAACTGTAAAATCTGACAGGACTTTTCAGTCGGGCAAAAGGGCTGCATATTTGCCGGATGAGCAAAAAAAATGCAGGCGAAGGATTTTTTAACGATTCTTCACCTGCTTAAAAGCCCGAGGCATTAGAGAAAATAAGGGGGGTTAGAAATCCGACTGTTTCCGCCTTCGATTTAAGTTCTCGGCGGATAGTTGGAAAAAATCTTGCTCATAGATTTTTTGGCGTTTTGCTGCTGTTCGTTCGCGCCTTTTCCCTTCAGGGCTTTAGTCGCGCTTGCCCGCCAGACGAGTTTCTTTTGATTCGAATCGTAGATATCAATCAGCAGCCAGCCTTTTTTGACGACATCGGTAGCGTTTGTGTTGACGCCGTTAAATCCCGGATTGCCGCCGCCCGGAACGCCGAGCCACGTGCCGCCGGTCTTAAATGAACTTGTCGGCATATGGTCGAGCGTAGCGAGCTGGTAGACCACATAAAGGTCAGCCGTTTCACCGGCGGTTTTAACCAGCCCTTTCGCGGCTAACTGCTCGTCAATCGAGCGGACAAGGATTGCGTCGGTCGCGTCGTCGGGATAACGGGCATCGTCGGCTCGCTCCCATTTATAGGTTTTGAACTTTGAAAAATCAACGCCCGGCTCGGTTTCGTACGAGATTTTTTGGGCTGAAATTGCCAAACAAAGTGCGAAACCTATAAATGTCGTCAAAAAAAATCTGAACTTCATTGTCGGATACCTCCAACTTACAAGAATTAATCCAAATCTGCTCTTTCATTCGAAAATTTGAATTTTTCTAAAGCGAACCGGTGTTTAAAAAGGTTAGCGTCTAAAATCAGCGCGCATACCTGTTAAAACTGACAGTACGACGATAAAAACAACCCGTCGCGCGACGACTCAAAAAGCCGACGCGAAAATTTACTTCGTGCCCGCCTTTTTGGACGCGATAATATCCGAGTACATCTTGTAACCGATATAATATTTATAGATATTGCTGACATAAGTAACGGTTTCCGCGCCGATTTCGCGTGCCGCGATAATCTCGACGTTGTTAAACCAGACGTCCGGGTTATAGCCTTCGGCTTCGGCTTTTTTTCTCAGCTGCGACATTCTTCCCGGTCCGCAGTTATAGGCGGCGAGAGCAAACAAAGTACGATTTGTTTTGTCGAAATTGGCGTCCTTGAGGTTTGTTCGCATGATGTAATCCATATATTTAATGCCGGCGTGGATATTGTTTTCCATATTGCTTTCAACGTCCGTAATGCCGACCGATTTGTCTGCGGCGGTGGTCGGCTTTATCTGCATCACGCCGACCGCGCCCGCCGCGCTGCGAACGTTTTGGTCGATTGTCGATTCCTGGTAGCCCTGGGCGGCGATGAGCAGCAAATCGAAATTGTACTGGTCGGTGTATTTTTTGAAAAAAGGAAACGATTGTTTCAGCTTTTCCATTTCCATCGGCTGGACGTTGTTCTTCGCCCATTTCACGTCTTTCAGATATTTATTGAGCACCGTGTTGCCGAACGATGTACCGACCTTATGGTCTTTTACGAACTCATTGACAAGGGCGAGAAAATTGGGCGTGTTCTTTTGCACGAGCCAGCCGACCTGATCGTCGTATGCCAGCTTCACGTCGCTGCGCACGTTTAACTGTTCGTAAACCTTCGACCATAAATTCGCGAGTAAATCGTCAGTCACGGTTATTCCGACAACGCCGGAATTGACCATATTGAGAATGTCTTCGTCTTCGAGATTCGCGTCGGCTTCCTTAAGGATTGCCGGCGGTTTTCCGTTCTTTTTGAAATCGGCGTTCAGACGTTCGAGATTTTGCCAGTAGCGGCTCACCTTTCTGACGAAAATTTCCTTTCCGGAAAGGTCATCGATTGAGGCGACCGCCGGCGCGGACGGTCCTGTCACGACGACTTCGCCCGCGTTGGTCCGCACTGCTTCGGAAAAATCGCCGATTTTTTGGAGCTCGGGGACAATCGGAAGATTAGACGCCGCAATGTCGGCGCGTCCCTCCGCCATCCGCTTGAGTCCCTCGGTTCGGGTGACGGGAATAAAAACTATATTGACGGGTTTATTTCCGGTATCGAGTTTGTTATTGAGGAATTTTTCGAATTCCTTGAGCATTTCATAAGTTACGCCGCGCGGCTGCGCTCCGTCGAAAAAGAAATTCGTCTTGTTATATAAGACCAGCGCGCGAATATACCGGCGCTCTTTCATTCCGTCAATATCGCCGCTCCATTTTTCTGTTTTGAGCCGGTTCAAAAATGCTTCGTCCAAATCGGACGGCGGTGTTTCGGCGGCGGGCGTATCCGTGACGGCAGCGACGGCGGGCGGCGCGGGTTCGGTGTTTACGGCGCTGTTCTGATTAACCGTTGAATCGCAGGACGCGATGCTTAAACTCAGAAAGAAGAAAACTACCGAAGGATAATAAACTAATAACTTTTTCATAACGGTTTTCTCCACGGTTTAATTTTTACAAAACGTGAAATTAAGCAAAACTGTCATAAGTAACAGTTTGCGGGGCGGCAAGCGGCGTAAAAAACGCGCCCTTGCGAGATAATCCCGGCTTTGCTCTTACAGCGTTCGACATTGCTCGCCGCGCATCCCGTAAAAAGATTCTTTATTATTTTTTTCGATGACCTGTAACATTTAACAGTATCCGACCCTTTCCAAGACTAATAGCATTAAAATATCGAGTGCAAAAACCGCACTTCGGTAATTCACTTTCAACAATATAATTGAATAGGGTTGAGCTGTTCGGGGCGATTTAAAGAATTTCGATTATTTCGAACGGTTCGTGATTTTTATACTTTCTTAACGATGACGCCGCGTTTACCGTGACCGACGACGGCGAATGATAAATTGACTTTATCGTCATCTTTAAAGATATTCCGCTTCATGCAGCGATTTCAAACCATTCGCACGCTGATTGCTACCAGACATATTTATATAAAAATGAAAAAGGCTAGAAATATCAAAGTAATCAAATTCGGCAGTACCGAGCGTAACGACGAAGTCGCAATATCGGAAGAAATCAGTAAAGCGGTGGCAAAAAAATGTCGTCCCGACAAGGTTGTTAATGATTGGGTACGCGAGCATCAGGAGCAAAAACAGCTCGCTCATCAAATCGCCCTCAACCTGCTTTACAGCAGCGAGAGAGTTGCCCAAATCGAGTTCGAAAATTCAAATCGCTAAAATTAATTCAAATCGCTAAAATTCGCACGAAAGTTTACACCCCAAACTCTCTCACAATGTGCGAATAATTCTCACAATGTGCGAATAATCCATTTAGCGGCACGCATCAACACAAAAAACGGGAGAAGAATGGAGCGCCCGATTAAGAGTCTGGTTAGCTCAAAAAACTCTTAACCGGACAATCCATCCTTCTCACCGCCTAATGACCGGCAGCCTGGAGTTTTACCTCCGGTGCCAGGTCATCATCCGTCTGCGCTGCACGACGGCAAACCGAGCCAGAAGTTTTTCGTTGTTATAACCGGGATGAAAACCGATGACGTCGTGAGCGCCGCCGAATCGCACGTCGCCGCCGGCGAGCGCCTGCAGATTTCCGCCTTCGCGCACCCAGTAGCCGTCGAAATGCGTCCACATTTCCTTCTCGCCCCAGCCGCAGCCCGTCCCGAGATTCGTGTAAATGTCGGGCGGTATTGCCACCAGCCGAAACTCTTCAGCGTTAAGCCCGAGTTTTTCTTCAAGAATACGCGGACCGTTTTCGAGAAGCGCGGTTTCGATTTGTTGGCGCGAGAGTCCCCAGCGGCTGTCAAGCCCGAGCGCGGCAAGCAGCTCGGTGCGCGGCATATGCGTTTTCGGCTGAGGTTCGGGAAAATCCTCAATCAGCAAATCTTCGACGACGAGACAGACTTGATACCGCGTTCCGCCGGAGTTAATGAACGGATTGAGCAGATACATTTCGATGGTTTCGCGGGTTTTGTCGCCGTCGCCCTCTGCCGGCAAAAGGTGAGTCAGTTGTTCCTGCGCCCATTTTTTGCTTTCGGATTTAAGGAAAGACGGCTGCCATCTGTAAGAGAGCAGATAAGCAAGGTCGCGGCGCGAACCGGTTTTCACGTTCGTCAGACCGAGTTTGGCGGCAGCCGCCAGCGTCGCTTCCGAAAACGAATAGAGCAGGTCGTCGCCGAGATTTGCGGTTTCCGCCAATTGGACGCCTGTTTCCTCTTCGGTTTCGTTCTTCTCTGCCGATTGCGCGGAAAGTTTTTTTATCAGGTCGTCAAGCGAAGAAAGGTCGCCGGAATCGACGGCATTTAAGGCTTCCTGCCGCAAATCGACCGGGTTGACGGTTTCTTTCTTTTGCTTCTCGGTGTGCACTTCGATTTTCAGAGTCTGAAAATCGGCACGCCGCCGCGCGTAGAAGTCCCGTTTTGAAGAATCGGTGTTTTCCAGAACCGATAAAGCCTCGATGGCGTGTTCGCGCCAATCGTTCAGGATTTTTTCGGAACTATTGTAAAAGGCGTGGAATCCTGGCGAAAAAGGGTCAACCGGAATTTCGAAGATTTTATCGTAAACGGCTTCGCCCAGCTCGATTATTCCCTTTCGGTCGGTCGAAGCCCGGATGGCGCGCACGCGTTCGGTCAGCTCGGCGGTTCTTTGCCAATTGCCGTGCTCGATGGCTGCCTTGAGCTGTCGTTCGAGCAGTCCGAGCGACGCGATATTGTTTTTGAGATTGGCATAAGCCGCGCCGGTCAGAATCGTTTCCATCAACTTGCGCGCCCGCTGCATATAAAGGTCCCGGTAGAGCGTGTCGTACTCGCCGAGCGACACCAATCTCAAAATGGTTTGCGAAACACTCTCGTTTTGCGCCGAAGTGGCATTAGACATAATTTTTAACCTCCATCACTTTCGTATCGCCCGCGCGGCGGATTTCATCCTTCAATATTTAAATTTCATTGCTTAAACCTTCACCCGGCTCGGTTCGAGCGAATTTCCCTTTGAGCCGAGCCGTTTTTTAAACAGCCTTTTTCGTTCCGTCGGTTTAATATTCCGTTTCAGAATGACCGCCGTCAGGTCGTCCATCTGTTTCGTGCCCCGGCAAAAATCGGCGACCGCCGCGCGCAGCTGCAGGACGATTTCCTCCGCCGAAAGATCGCGCGACTCGTGCAAAACGCTTTCCAGCCTTTTGATGCCGAACTCTTCGCCGTCCGGGTTTTCCCATTCGAAAAAGCCGTCGGTTATCATTGCCAGAATATCGCCGCCGTCGAGACTGCCGTCGATGCCGTGTTCGTATCGAACGCCGGCAATCATGCCGAGCGGGATTCCCTGCGCTTCGATGTTCTCGATTGTGTCGGCGGCGCGTTTATACCATAAAATCGGACCGTGACCGGCGGACAGCACTTCAACGTTCGAGCTTTCGGGGTCAAGAAAAATAACCGCGAAAGTAACGAACCGGTTCGATTCCAAATCTGCCGCCAACAATTGATTCAGATGATCGAGAAGCCCGTTATGCTCACCGTCGCCCGCGAGAAAGCTCGCCCGCGCGTAAGCCCGGCACGACGTGCTGACCAGCGCCGGTCCGATGCCGTGTCCGGTGGCGTCGCCGAGACTGATGGCGATTTTTCCGTTCGCGAGTTCGAGCCAATCGAAATAGTCGCCGCCGGTCTGGTCGGCAGGCTGATTCCAACCGGCGATGTCGAAGCCTTCGAGTCCCGGCGGTTTCGTCGGCAGCAGTCCCTGTTGAATCGAGCGCGCAACGTCGAGGTCGTGATTGACCTGTTCAAGCTGGCTCTGTAATTCGGCTTCGTGCAGCGCCGATTCGACATGGACGCGAATCTGCCAGGCGACGAAAGCCGCGACCGCCCCGCCGCCGACTATCAATCCGGCATAAACGAAATAGATTTTCAGGGAAAACGACGCGGAATTTCCCTGTGCAACCGGATAACTGACGAAAGTGTAAAAGGCGACCGTCAGATAACCCATCGCCGAGAGTATTCCGGTCAGAATTGAAAAAACCGGGCTTAAACGCAGCGTGGACAGGATTATAAAAAAGAAATAGACGAGTATCGCCGGCGCAACGAGCAGCAAATAAGGGTTTAAGGTCTGGTTGCGGATTAAAACGACAAGCGCGAGGGTCGGAATTTGCGTCTCGACCAAAACGTTGAGCAGCCAGGTCGCGGGCGGCACGTCCCGGTTTTCGCGCAGCGCCAGCTTGACGACCGACAGCACATAGCCTTCGTAGACGATTGCCAGCAAGAGCAGCACAGCCTGCGCCGCCAGCAGCCGCCATTGTTCGAGCGCCAAGCCGCGCGCAAAAGTATAACCCAACAGCGCGACGAGCAAGGTAAGAAGCCCGATGATTCGGTACGACTCGCTTGTGAGAGTCGCTTTCCGGAAGGCTTCGGATTTTATTTGCTCGGTTTTCATCTTTAATTTATTCTTTTTTCAAAATGCGCGTCTATTTTCGATTACTGCCAGCCGCCGCCGAGCGATTTATAGACAAACACGATGGATAACAGGTCGTCGCGGCGGACTCTTGCCAGGTTCAGCTCGGCGTCAAATAATTCGCGGTCGGCGTCGAGCGCTTCGAGCAGGCTGGCGACTCCGCCGTTATAACGCAGGTAAGCAAGGCGCGTGCGGTCCTGAAGCGTAAAGACAAGCTGCTCGCGTTCAATCCGAATTTCTTTCGATTTACGATACGCGATAAGCGAATCCGAGACCTCGCGAAAAGCGTTCTGAATCGTTCGCTCGTAATTAACCAGCAGAAGCTGCTCCTGTGCCTGCGTCAAACGCACGTTGTTTTTCAGACGTCCGCCCGTGAAGATAGGCTGCGTGATTTGCGGCAAAAAGCCCCAGACCAATCGCGACGGGTTAAAAAGACTCGTCAGCGACGCGCTTTCAAAGCCGAGAAATCCGGTGATGGAAATTTGCGGAAAATAAGCTTTTTTGGCGACCTCGATTCGCGCGTTCGCGGCAATTAAATCCTGTTCGGCAGCGCGAATGTCCGGGCGGCGTTCGATTAAATCGGAAACCAATCCGGCAGGAATTTCCGGCGGCACTTCCTGTGCCGTCAGCTCCTTGCCGCGCTCAATCGACTGCGGCGGTTTACCGGTCAGGTAGCTGATAAAATTTTCCTGCTGCTGGATTGCTCTTTCAATATCGGGAATTACCTCCGTGGCGTCGAAGACAAGTTCTTCAGCCTCCCGCCGTTCGAGCATATTCGAAACGCCGTATTCCTGCCGGAGCGTAATGATTCTCAGGGTTTCCCGCCGCGAAACAAGCGTGCGG